>DAITOW010000046.1:0-13392 GCA_036833965.1 Oleiphilaceae bacterium | reverse complement strand
AGGGCTCGACCTACGATGACTTCCGATTTATTACCATCTGTCATTGCTGCTAAAAGAATCACACCAAGATCAGCCGCAACAATATTCTCTCCAGCATTTTCAACAGCATCTAGTTCTTGCCTGATGGTGAGACGAAGCTCGTGAAAGCCTAGCTCGGCACCCACAATTTTGCCTTGCTGTATTACTTTCGGTGCCTTGATCTTAAGCTTCGGATTACCTTTTCCATTCGATAAAATGATGTGATTACCATGCACTTTGATCGCTGATTGTTTGTACATCACAACTTGAAAGCGTTTTTTGTCTCTGAATGGATAGCGTGCTTTTCTATCGCCGTTTTTACGGTTTTCTGTCGTTGTATCGATGTTCGCGAAGAACTTCTTTATCAGTGCCTGAATGGTTTGGCTGTGAAGGGCATACTTATTTTTAAAGTGCTTCTCATAAGAACCGGGTGTTGGCCAAGCCCATTGGCGCTTTCGAATATATTTGTGTAGCTTGACCATATCGCACCAAAGGCGAGCGGACTCCTTCCTCAACTGCGTTTGCAAATCGTTCGGAGCACCGATATTTATTTTCGAAACAATGGTCAAATTCATACGACTTACTATACTGTATGGATGAACAGTGTCAAGAGCTTGGAATATAAGACCCTACAACATTAAGAGATTGCTCCGCAATCTACGCTATCCATCCCGCGCAGCAAGCTGCGGGGCTTTTCGCGTTATTTGGTAAAGAAAGGCTTCAGACCTCAACTTTAGGATGACAGGCACCGCCCACGGCACTCTCCAGAGCAATGGATTCCATCAGAGGCATAAAACGCGCATCGTCGTGCATTGCGGCGCTTTTAACACGTGCGATATAAAAACCCGATAGCAAACCTGCAGCGCCACCCGAGATTGCAGCCAGATCCCCTCCAAATAATTGCATAGCCGCGGCTGAACCAGCCAGCATCAACAACAGAGGAATGACAAACATCAAAACAGAGGCCTTGAGCAGACCTTCATCAGGAATCGAAATCGTGACCGTTTGACCAACCTGAGCATTCAATGGGTTGTTTAACCACAACTGCATGCTTCGTTCAGAACTCATTTTGGAAATCAGTCCCTGACCACAGCTATTCTCCAGCTGACATGACTGACAGGCACTGCGACGTTGCGTTTGTATCAGCGCCTTGTCATTTTTTACTTGCAGCACGATTGCACGTTCAACAGCCACACGCTACTCCATCACCGGACGCACGCTCTTGGCGACATTCATTGCAGTCATCGGTGGGATCTCGCCAACCACAGTTACCGTATACTCTTTGTCGTTGTACATCAAAGGTACGATATAAATCACCGTAGCACCAACGATCGAGGCGCCATCCGGAAGCTCCTTCTTACCTTTGAGCTCCACAAACACCGTATAATTCGCCAGGCCATCAGAGAACAAAATTACATTGCCATTTGTTTGCGAAGACTCAACACGCATAAAGCCTGCAGGAACAAACTCTGCTTCCCAGACAAGTCGTTCCGGCCAGCGCATATCTTTTTCACTCATCGGGATAGAATGGAGCGACACAGCGCCTTCTTCCAACTCGAACGCAAATTCATCATCTGTGGTTTCGGTCGGCAATTCGAGCTGGGTAAACTGGAAACTCTCCAGCGGCTGTCCTTCCAGCCCCAAGACCTGGGATTTCAGTAGCAGCCCGGAACTCTGGTCCAACCAAAGCTGGTAGCTATAACGCAACGTATCGTTCGCGCTGATATGTAAACGAACCGCCGGTCGATTCACTACACGCTCATGACCGTGCTTGTGCAAGGTGTAGTGCATATGCCCTGGCATGAAGTTAGTAAATGAGGCGTTCACCGGATTCGCAAATTCGTTCTTATCAAGTTGAACAAGGCGCTCGCCGTTTATCAGACACATTACCTCCGACCCGCGACGCAGAATCTCTCCCATCTCGCCATCAAGTTGCGTCAGACGCTCCTGCTCTTGCCCTTCATGATAACGGTGCACAACGCGCATGGAGCTGCTCATCTTGCCGCGTGAAAACATAAAGACTCCACGGTACGATTCCTGAGTCGCTGCGGCACGCATTTTACCAATCCAGATCTCGGCATCCGTCTCGTCCGCATGAACGAACCCGGTAAATGCAAGCGTCAGGACAAGTACACTTTTTACGATCACGAACAAACTTCCAACCTTCGTCACGAGTTCTGATTTCCGACCTAAATACCCACCGAATTAACGCTCGCAACGCGAACAAGGGGCGCTACTCCGGAGGCAACGGTTACCGTGCTCAACTCGGAATGCCTTAAGAGATATTGATTGAAGCTACGCACCTGACTCTCGTCCAAGTCGTTCATCACCAACTGGTTCGAATCCGAAGCACCATTTAACGCTGCAAACTGCGCACCGCCTCTCACACCATCCTCTCCCAAGCGAGTAAAACCGAACGCAACAACGAGACACGCAGCTATCGCACCTCCAAACGCCCAAAAACGGTTTGACCCGGAAGCCCGCTGCACCTCAAACGCGTTCGAACTTGCTTCGCCATGTTGGATAGACAGGTTATTTTGACGCACCTGACTGTCCCGCCGGGGCGACTTGCCAGACAGGCTTACCTCCGGAGCATCCTGCTCTTCGCCACGAATAGCAGACGCAACCCTTGAGGCGACATCAACTTCCACCATGCGACTCGACATCCCTGACATCAGATCACGCGCTGTATGGTAGCGCTTCCAGGTGTCCAATAATTGTTTTGAATCCGATTTAGACAGCAAACGCTGCACTTCAAGTTCGTTTGCCTCGTCATCCATGAGCGCTGAAATCGACTCCTTCATTTTATCGTCCATTTCATCCTCTCTCACAGGGCAATGCCCTGCCTGATGTATGCAAGACCAAATTATCCATCGCCATTTTCACAACCCGCCCTGCGCTTGCTGCATTGCCAAATCAATCGCTTCCCTGGCTCTGAAGATACGTGATCGGACAGTACCTACCGGACACTCCATGACACTTGCGATCTCGTCATAGCTCAGACCTTCAAACTCACGCAAGGTCAACGCCACCCTCAAGTCCTCCGGTAAATCGCGCAGCGTCTGATAAACAACAGCTTCCAGTTGATCTCTGTTCAATTGGTCCGCAGGATTGGATAAATCCTCAAGTCCGTGATTGGCATAAGACAACTCAGCATCCACGATATCGATATCAACCGACGGCGTCTTGCGCCCCCGTGTCGCCAGATAGTTCTTCGCGCAGTTCACAGCAATACGATATAGCCAGGTATAAAAAGCACTGTCTGAACGAAACTTCGCAATCGCCCGGAAGGCTTTAATGAAAGTTTCCTGTGCCACGTCTGCAACTTCATGATGATCGGACACATAACGCGAGATAATGGATGCAACGCGTCCCTGATACTTCATCACAAGCAGATCAAAAGCTGCGATATCGCCTTTCTGAACGCGCAGCACCAACTTGTCGTCAAGTGCTCTGTCGCTGCTCGCGGCTTTACGTTCTTCTACTGTACCGGTAGGGCTCATTTTTGCATCAGGTCTCGTGCGCTTGAACGGATGTTCAGCCTTTTGTTGAGTAGCCTTATTATCCACGGCCTCACCTGAAACACAAACCTCATCAAGAGAGAGTTGCAACACCTGCGTCATTCGATCCGATCCTATTACTTTCAGAATGTATTTGTAGACATTGCGTTTGCAAAGAAGTTCCATCAGCGCATAGAATTCCCAAACTATTTCTTCCTCCACCCTTTATTCTTTAAGAAGCAAGCTATGGCCGCGTCTTTCCAGTTCGACGTTCTAATCATTGGCAGCGGAGCGGCCGGTCTTACCAGCGCACTAAAGCTTGATCCAAGTCTTTCCGTGGCAGTACTTTCCAAAGGCCGACTGGTTAGCGGTTCAACCCCCTGGGCTCAAGGAGGAATCGCCGCTGTTCTGGATCAGCAAGACAACGAAGAGCTGCACATCAAAGACACGCTAGTTGCTGGCGCCGGCCTTTGCCATGAAGACGCAGTTCGTCAAACAGTCATGGGTGGACGGGAAAGCATCAAGTGGCTAAAGAGTATGGGTGTGAGTTTCACGCGCGATAGCGAAGCGGAAAACCCGAAACACTACCACCTGACAAAAGAAGGCGGTCATAGTCACCGACGCGTTGTGCACGCGGATGACGCAACCGGCTTAGCTATTTCAAACGCGCTCTGCGAACAGACACTTGCCGCCGAAAACATCACTGTTTTTGAAAATCGTGTCGCGATTGACCTTATTACTCACAAAAAACTGTTTTTACCTGGCAACCGCTGCGTTGGCGCCTATGTCCTGAATAGAAACAACGGTCATGTCGAGCTGTTCCGTGCGCGTTTTGTCATCCTCGCAACCGGAGGTGCAGCAAAAGCCTATCTTTACACCAGTAACCCTGATGGCGCGAGCGGTGACGGGATTGCGATGGCTTGGCGAAGTGGCTGCAGAGTCGCGAACATGGAATTCAACCAGTTTCACCCAACCTGCCTGTATCATCCGCAGGCAAAGAGTTTTCTGATCACTGAGGCGGTACGCGGCGAAGGTGGACACCTATTACTCCCGAACGGCGAACGCTTCATGCATCGCTTCGATGATCGTGAGGAGCTTGCACCCCGCGACATCGTTGCACGAGCAATCGACCATGAAATGAAGCGTCTGGGTGCCGATCATTTGTATCTGGATATCAGCCACAAGCCAGCCGAATTTATTCGCTCGCACTTTCCGACCATCTACGAAACCTGCCTGGGTTTCGGTATCGACATAACCAAAGAACCCATCCCAATCGTTCCGGCAGCGCATTATACTTGCGGCGGAGTGATGGTTGACCATCGCGGTCGCTCAGATGTCAATCAACTTTATGTCATAGGCGAAGCGTCCTTTACCGGCTTGCATGGTGCAAACCGCATGGCCAGCAACTCCCTGTTAGAGTGTATTGTGTATGGCGCTGCGGCTGCCAAAGACATCAATACCAAAGCCGACTCGATTCCGCAGCCACCGGACGCACCGGCCTGGGATGAATCTCGTGTTACCGACTCGGACGAAGACGTCGTCATTGCCCACAACTGGGATGAACTGCGCCGTTTTATGTGGGACTATGTTGGAATCGTGCGCACGAACAAGCGACTGCAACGAGCGAAGCATCGTGTTGACCTTCTTCATCAGGAAATTCTTGATTACTACAGTAACTATTCGGTGAGCAATGACCTTCTCGAATTGCGCAATCTGGTAACGGTCGCAGATTTGATTATCTGCTCTGCAATTCAGCGTAAAGAGAGTCGCGGACTGCACTACACGCTCGACTACCCGAACTTACTCGCGCAAGCTCAGGACACCATTCTCACCCCGACCAATTTCTCCACCAGGGACTGGTAAAAAACCATTATTTCTGCAGAAGATAGTCAATGAACGGCCTAATCGGTGGAGAATAAACTGTAACAGTTTTTCCCACGCCCTTTCGCTTCGTAGAGAGCCTTATCTGCGTTTTTGAACAGTTCGAGTTTATTTAAAGTCTCTGAGGGCATGGACTGGATACCAATACTGACAGTGAGCAATCCGCCTGCAGAATCTTCATGTCGCAGCCCCAAAACCTGAACATTAGACAGTATTCGTTCTGCTATTTTGACCGCATCCGAGGCAGGAGTTGAAGGCAGTAACACGACAAACTCTTCTCCCCCGAAACGACAGACCAAATCGGTCGCTCTCGAGACAGAGCTTTCAACGGCTCTGGCAACATTTTGAAGAGCGTGGTCACCACTATCGTGACCATACTTGTCGTTATACGCTTTGAAGTCGTCGATATCGACGATCAACAACGACAGTGTTGTTCTGTTTCGAAGAGCCGTTGCGATATTTTCGTTCAGTCGGCGCTCGTAGAATCTGCGATTAGGCAGTTTGGTAACATGGTCCGTCTCGCTTTCGATTTTCAGTTGCCGGTTTGCCTTTTCCAGCTCCCGCGTTCGATGAGCGACAAGCTCTTCCAACTCAGCATTCATACGACGCAACTCCAACTCGTATTTTTTACGATCCGAAATGTCGTGAACGAACGCTACAAAATGATCAATACTACCATCGCCCTTACGTATGCAATTAACTGAAATGCTCGCGGAGATCACATCTCCGTTTCGATGGATAAATCGTTTGTCCATCGAATAACCGTCTGTTTCGCCAGAGAGAACCCGCTCAAATTCAGCCACATCATCATTCAAATCTTCAGGATGGGTAATTTCCGGCCATGTCAGATTATTCAGTTGCTCACGGGTGTAGCCAAAGATTTCGCACAGCTTGTCATCCACCTCGACCCACTCTTTTTCGAGCGAAGTGACTGCCATACCAATCAAGCCCAACTTGAAGTAATTGCGATAATCCCGCGACTTTTGACCTAACGACTCATTCATAAACTGCTCTTACACCCCAAGTTACTTCACAAGACTTCAGGAAATTTGATTATTCTCGAGCAATCTTTGTTCCCTTTTTACCATGATTCGATACCCTACATAAGAGTCTATGACTTAGACTATAGTCGTAGTACCCATAACAAATCGCACTTCCTTCGCAAGCAAAAGGCAGGGCAAAAAATTAAGATGTGAAAGCCTGCTCACTATCATTCAAGAGCACGCGTTATCCTTTCAACAAATTAATCGTAATAACGGGTTATAAGAATGTCATTCCCCAAGAGGTCAATTCTGTCTCTGATTTTATCTTCAGTCATGATGCTGGGTATTTCCGGCAAAAGTGTGGCGCAAACCTTTAACTTTACCACCATGATGCCACCGGAATTCAAGTTCTGTGAAAAGACGATCGGCATGGATAGCCCCGAATACAAAAGCCTCTATGACTGGTTTAACAACAACACCACCGGTTGGTATGAGTCGCGCAGGAATTACGAGCCGGAACTAATCTTTGAATCAGCCACAATGCTCATTAACATGACCGACAACAAAGTCATTGTTCGATATGCTGGCGCAGGCACCGCAGGTCAACTTATCAAAGCGGCGAAAACCTCAAGCTTTGCGAAACTCTGCAACTAAGCAAAAAACTCGACACCTGGAATGGTTGAGAAACTCAAATCGGAGCGTCTTATCAAATATCTTTGGCTAGGCACATTTGGTGCTGTACTGATCTGGTCAGGCGTCGATCCGAAAGACCAGCTCACCTGGTTTCTGGAAGTATCGCCAGCCATCTTTGGCGGAATGCTCCTGGCGTTTACCTACAAAAGCTTTCCCCTTACACCGGTACTCTATTTTTTTATCTTGCTGCATTGCCTGGTATTGATGATCGGCGGGCATTACACCTATGCCGAAGTACCATTTTTTGATGGTTTATTCGGCTGGGAACGAAACAACTACGACAAAGTCGGGCATTTTTTTCAAGGGTTTGTTCCTGCTCTGTTAGCGCGAGAAATATTGATCCGCAAACAGGTTGTGAACGGCAATGTCTGGCGCAATTACATTATCATTTCGATCTGTCTGGCCTTCAGCGCATTCTATGAAATGATTGAATGGTGGGTTGCCCTTTTGAGCGGTGAAGACGCGACTGCGTTTCTGGGAACCCAGGGCTATATATGGGACACACAATCGGATATGGCCTGGGCACTGTTCGGTGCAGCCTGCTCTCTGCTTTTGCTGTCCAGATGGCACGACCAACAACTGGTTAAGCTTTTAAATCAAAAAACTCAATCACCCTGAATAACGAAAACGAAATATACAAAATACAAAGACAAGGATAAAAAACGACCATGCAAAGCGTTAGCATCATTTACCCTTCTATTGCGATGTTTTTCCTAACGGGATGCTTACTGCTCTCGCTCGGATTGTCCCGCGTCATCGCGATCAATAACCGTCAGGTCAACATCAAGTACTACACGAAATATACGGAAGGTGAGCAACCGGAGCGTCTGCACATCCTCGGCAGGCACGTTCAGAACCACTTCGAAGTTCCGCCTTTGTTTCATATCGGCATCATCCTATTGTTTGTCACACAAACCGCGAGTGAATTCAGCCTTGTAGCAGCCTGGTTATTCGTTGGATTTCGTTGTCTTCACAGCATCATCCACCTTGGGCATAACAACGTCACCCATCGCTTTCTGAGCTTTGTAGCAAGCCTTTTCTGCCTCACCGCGCTCTGGATCTCGTTATTGGTCAGCCTTTATGAAATAGCCTGACGGGAAGTACACAACACGACTCGGTGACCGTTATTATCAATCGAATAATTTGACAAGCGCCGCCATGAACATCGAAAGTTCGCGTCATCAAAAACAAAAAACGAGATGCGCTGTATGTCTGTAATTCATGAAGCAATCATTATCGGAAGCGGTTTTGGTGGGCAGATTGCTGCAATTAACCTACGCAAGAAAGGCATCGAGGATTTTATCATCCTTGAACGCAGAGCTTTTGTCGGAGGCACCTGGAGCCAAAACACGTATCCGGGTGCGGCAGTCGATGTGCACTCGCCACTCTACTCCATCTCTTCGGAGCCATACGATTGGACGCAAATGTTCGCAGAGCAGGACGAACTGCGCGAGTACACTAACCATGTGATCGACAAGCATCACCTGCGCGAGAAAACACGTGTTAACAGCAACGTGACCAAAGTGCTATGGGATGACGAACAAGCGCGCTGGGAAATTAGCGTTGAAGGTCAGGACAAAACACTTTCTTGCAAGTTCCTGATCAATGCTTCCGGCCCCCTGAGCACTCCGGTCATACCAAATTTCAAGGGACGCGAGCGCTTCAAAGGCGCTGCGTTTCATACCAATAACTGGGATCAGAGTTACAACTACACAGGTAAAAAGGTCGCCATCATCGGCAGCGGCGCAAGCGCAGCTCAGGTCATCCCCGCAATCGCGCCCGACGTTGCAGAATTGCATGTATTTCAGCGCACACCGCATTGGGTGATGCCCCGACCCGATCACGTTTTTAGCGCTTGGCAAAGAGCGCTCTTGCGCAACAAATGGGTCTACAAATTTCTAAGGGTTCTGATTTACTGGATACTGGAATCGCGTGTTGTCGGCTTTAAGTATTCAAAAGCGATGCTCGATATTCTGGGGACTCGTGCCGCCAAAAAGAATCTGGAACGCCAGATCCCTGACCCGGAACTGCGCAAAAAAGTCACGCCCGATTTTACTCTGGGTTGTAAGCGCGTCATTCTTAGCAACACACTCTATCCTGCCTACTGCAGGGAAAATGTAACCCTGCACGATAAACATGACGGCGTAAAAGAAATCACCGAACGCGGCATTGTGTCGATGAATGGCACAGAGCATGAGCTTGATCTGATCATTTATTCCACCGGCTACGATGCGACTGATGGCGTTATCTCCTACCCCGTTATCGGGCATAACGGCATTACGCTCGCAGACGTATGGGCAGACTTCCCTCGCGCCTACCTCGGCACCACAGCGCCGGGCTTTCCAAACCTGTTCATCGTCACAGGACCTAACACCGGCATTGGTCATACCTCAGCGCTCTTTATCATCGAAGCACAAATGCAGTACATCATGCGCGCGATCGACTACACACGTAAAACCAAAAGCACAACCATTGAAGTTACAGCCGAGGCTGAGGACAAATACACACACAAGATTCATCAGGAAATGGCGAAAACAGTCTGGCAAACCGGAGGCTGTAATTCATGGTACAAGAGCAAAAGCGGTAAAGTGATTGCCATGTTCCCGGGATTCAGTTTCACGTTCAGGCGTTGGGCAAAGCACTTTAAGCTTCAAGACCATATTTTTGGAAGCAGAGCCAAACATGCTGCAGAGTCTCCTTCCGAAAGCCAAAGAGAAACGGCAAGCGCCGTCTGATACCAGCCGGGCTCGCATCCCGGCTCATCATCAGAAAAATAATACCGTGGGCATGACGCGAGGCGCGTCACTGCGTTATCGTATGGTATCGTTGTAAGCTCTTTGTTAGGCGCACCGGAATGAATGCAAAGCCCGCAATAAACAAAAAAGCGCGAGCAAATCACGAGGCAAACTCCCCACGTTGGCATAGCACCCAGCTTGATGATGTTCTGGGTATCTTACAAACCGAGCGCTCAGGACTGTCGCATCAGGAAGCTGCAAAAAGATTATCTACCTACGGTGCGAACCAGCTACCTGAAGAAAAGAAGCAAAGCAATCTCGTGCGCTTTTTGCTGCACTTCCACAACATCCTGATCTACGTTCTTATTGCCTCAGCAGCGATTACTCTTGCCCTTGGCCATCTAATCGACACCGGCGTCATTCTTGCCGTCGTTGTCGTCAATGCCATTATCGGCTTTGTGCAGGAAGGCAAAGCAGAAAAGGCATTGGACTCTCTTCGGCAAATGCTTGCTCCCAAAGCAACGGTGTTGCGCGAAGGCATTAGAAAGAGCATTGACGGAGCAAGCCTCGTTCCCGGCGATGTCGTTTTGGTTGAAGCGGGAGACAAAGTTCCTGCAGATCTGCGGCTGTTGACTGCCCACAACCTGTTGATCGGCGAAGCTATTTTGACTGGTGAATCTATTCCATCAAGCAAACAAACTGCTGCTGTCACAGAAAATGCCACGCTGGGCGATCGCTCTTGCATGGCCTATTCAGGAACGCTCGTTGCCGCTGGTCAGGGGAAAGGCGTTGTCGTGGCGACAGGTAGCGACACACAGATAGGCCATATCAGTCTCGTCCTGGCGAAAGTAGACTCACTGACCACGCCTTTGGTAAAACAAATGAACCGTTTTGCCCAATGGCTCACTGCCACCATTCTGTTTATAGCGTGCCTCTTACTTGCTTACGGGTATCTGATCACCGGACAGGAGTTTGGCGAGATCTTCATGGCCGTGGTCGGCTTATCGGTCGCTGCAATTCCTGAAGGGTTGCCTGCCGTACTGACCATCGCTTTAGCTGTTGGCGTACGAAAAATGGCTCAGCGCAACGCGATTGTCCGTCGTCTGCCGGCCATCGAAACTCTGGGCTCCGTATCCGTCATCTGTACCGACAAAACAGGCACCTTGACGCGCAACGAGATGATGGTTGCCTCCGTTCTAACACAACAACACCTTTTTACCCTTGAGGGAGAAGGCTATGCTCCTACGGGCTTATTGAAGTTAGATGATGAGCATACCTCTCCGGCAGAGCACGCCTCGCTGGAAGAGTTAGCGCGCGCTGCCGCACTCTGTAACGATGCCTCCCTGCACCATAACAATGGCGACTGGCATACCGAGGGCGACCCGATGGAAGGTGCCCTGCTGGCCTTTGCATCCAAAATGAACCTGGACCCAGAGGACGAACAATCCATCTGGCATCGCACGGATGCCATTCCCTTTGACGCAACTTATCGTTTTATGGCGACTCTTAATCACGACCATTCCGGGAATGGGCTGATTTTGGTGAAAGGCGCGCCTGAGCGCATTCTATCCATGTCTTCTTCCCAACATGATAAAAATGGAGGAGAACAAGCGCTCGACCGGAAGTATTGGGAGCGGCACGCGGAGGAAATCGCGAGTCAGGGTCAGCGTGTACTCGCATTTGCCATGAAGTCTGCGGCAAACGAACAAATGCTGCTCAAGCATGACGACATTGAGGGCTCGTTGATACTCATCGGCATGGTCGGCATGATTGATCCTCCCAGGGAAGAAGCCATCAAAGCTGTCAATGAATGCCATAATGCCGGCATAGCGGTAAAGATGATTACAGGTGATCACGCAAGAACAGCCGCAGTCATCGGTCGACAGGTTGGCCTTGCCAAAGTAGACAAAGTACTGACCGGCGCAGATCTGGATACGATGACCGATGCAGAATTGCGCGACGCCGTTCAAACGAGTGACATCTTTGCCCGCACAAGTCCGGAGCACAAGCTCCGTCTTGTAAGTGCACTTCAATCCTTGAACATGGCGGTTGCCATGACAGGAGACGGAGTCAACGATGCGCCCGCATTAAAACGTGCGGACGTAGGCATAGCAATGGGCAAAAAGGGCTCGGAAGCGGCGAAAGAAGCAGCGAATCTGGTTCTGACCGATGACAACTTCGCCTCGATCGTAGCCGCAGTGAAAGAGGGCCGAACGGTTTATGACAATCTTAAGAAGGTCATCAGCTGGACACTGCCGACCAATGCAGGAGAGGCTCTTACAATTATCGTTGCCATCTTCTTTGGCATGACTCTGCCAGTCACACCAATACAGATTCTATGGATTAATCTGGTCACTGCGATCACGCTCGGCTTGGCTCTGGCTTTCGAGCCGCACGAAAAAAACACCATGTTCCGTCAGCCCAGAGCATTGAACGAGCCTCTACTGAACGGTTCTCTGCTCTGGCATATTGCCTTTGTCTCCCTGCTGTTTCTCTGCGGTGTCTATGGTGTCTATGACCACGCAATACAGCAGGGTTATTCCATTGAACTGGCGCGCACTCTTGCAATGAACACACTCGTTACAATGGAGATGTTCCACCTCTTCTTCATTCGCAACCTCCACGGTTCATCATTTACCTGGCAAGCTATCCGCGGTACCCGCGTAATCTGGATCGTGATTGGCGTCATTGCACTTGCACAAGTATCGATTAGCTACCATCCAATGTTACAGGCCATTTTTGCCACCGAGGCAATGCCTTTGAGAGAAGCGTTTATTGTTTTCGGTATCGGTGTTGTATTGTTTGCACTGCTTGAATTCGAGAAATACCAGCGACATCTCTTCCACTCAGGCAGCGCGGTCCAACCAGGTCATTAGCAAACCCGGACTTGCAGAGAAGCAACCATATGAACCAGCTAATATTTCGTCAAGCAGCGCCCGATGACGCCAAAAGGTGTCATGAGATTGAGTTGGCAGGCTATTCAGGTGATGAAGCAGCAACACTTGAGAAGATCCAAACGCGTATTCACAAATACCCCGAAGGCTTTCTTGTTGCAGAAAATGATCAGGGCATCGTAGGGTTTATCAACGCAGGAGCCTGTCACGAGGTTGAGTTATCGGACGAAAACTTTAAGGAATTAATAGGGCACGACCCGCAAGGCGAGCACATTGTTATTATGTCTGTGGTGGTGCATCCCGACTTTCAAAGCAAAGGTTTTGCCGGCTTGCTCATGCGCCGCTTTATCGAAGACATGCGAGCGATGGGGAAAAAAGATATCTATTTAATTTGTCAGACAGAGCTAATAGGTTTTTACGAGAAGTACGACTTCGCGTATTTACGTGCATCTGACTCAGATCATGGAGGACTTGCATGGCATGACATGCGACTCAGCCTGAATTCGAATCTGCCTTAACCTCATCTTCGGCAACAATCCGGCCACTAAGCTGCTTCATCATCTGCTGGTTCTCCTGAAAAGTGGAGCCCGTCATTTCAGATAACTGGGCAAGACTGATCGGCACCCCGCCTTTAGCCATGACCAACGCATACTGCGAAACCAGCAATGCCGAAGCAAGAGAATCCCCA
>DAITOW010000045.1:0-13560 GCA_036833965.1 Oleiphilaceae bacterium | reverse complement strand
AACCCGAGAATTCTTATATTCGACGAGGCGACCAGTGCGCTCGACTACGAGAGCGAGCGGGTGATTCAGGACAACATGCGGCACATTTGTCGGGATCGAACGGTATTCGTAATTGCCCATCGCCTCTCGACGGTGCGCGGTGCTGATCGATTGATTGTGATGGAACGTGGCCGCATCGTTGAAACCGGCAAACATGAAGACCTGATCCGGCAAGATGGTTATTACGCCAGATTGCATCGGCATCAGGAGAATGTTCCCGGTTTTCGGGCGCCGTCTGCGCAAGACACCGTACCTGGCTATTCGTTGAGTTTTGTCTCCGGGCAGGATCGGGAGGAGTTGGCATGAGTATCTTTGCCCGATTCGGGACGATTTTCCCAACAAAAATACGTACGTCTCATCCGGAGCTTCATGCGTTTCTGCCAGCAGCAATAGAACTGGAACAAACGCCTTCGTCCAAAGCGGGCAGGGCGATTATCTGGGTGATCGTATTGCTGTTTTTGATCGCCCTGCTGTGGGCGAGTTTCGGCAAGATCGATATTGTGGCGGTTGCGCAGGGTAAGGTTGTCCCGACGGAGGCAGTGAAGCAGATTCAGTCGCTCGAAACCGCGCGTATAAAAGTGATTCATGTACGAGAGGGACAGCGGGTGCAGCAAGGACAGGTTTTGATCGAACTGGATGCTCAGCTCGCTAAAGCAGAGCTGAAAGCACTCAATGTTGAACTGGAAGGGGCGCGTCAGAATCTTCAACGTTTGCGTGCATTATCTGACTTCCTGTCGTTAGGAGACCCTGCTTCGGGGCCTGAAAAGATTGGTGATAGCCTAGAAGTACAGCAGCATTCAGCCCTGCAACAGGCGCAACTTGAGCAGGAGATATCGGAAGTCTTCGCCCGGCTGGCGAGCTTCGAGAATGAGCGTATTAAACTCAAGGCGGAACAGGCGATGGTTCAGGCCGAAATCGTTAAAAAGCAACAGGTGTTGCCGGTATTGAGAGAGCGGGTTGATGCGCTGGACACCTTACGCAAGAAGTCTTATGGCTCAAAGCTGCAATATCTTGAGCTCAAGCAGAAGCTCATTGAACAGCAACAAGACCTTGCGGTACAGCAAGTGCGTTTCACTCAACTCATTCAATCAGAGGAAAGTGTCTCGGCGCAACAGGCGCTGTACCTTGCTGACAAGAACAAGCAGACCTTTGCCGAGCGTAATACACTGCAAGTGCAGTACGATGCGCTCACACAGCAAGTGATCAAGGCTGAACAACGCTTGCAGCATTTTACACTCATTGCTCCGATGGACGGTGAGGTTCAGCAACTGGCCGTTCATACGGTGGGTGGAGTGGTTCAAAGCGCACAAACTTTAATGCTGATTGTGCCGAGTGACAGCTCGCTAGAAGTCGAGGCTATGATTCTCAATAAAGATATTGGCTTCGTTCAGGAAGGCCAAAAGGCCGTTATTAAGGTAGATACCTTCAATTTCACCAAGTACGGTTTGATTGAGGCGGAGCTGGCCAGCATCTCCGACGATGCGATCTCGAGGACTGCGCAGGGTGCGCAGGCTGAAGGTGATGGACTCGTCTACAGCGCGCGCGTGAAATTAAGCAGCGACCGTCTTTTTGTGGAAGGACGCGAAGTGCGCTTGTCTCCTGGTATGTCGGTCACTGCAGAAATCAAAACCGGACAGCGCAGGCTGATCGAGTTTTTCCTCTCGCCACTTTTACGCTACAAACAGGAGAGTCTGGGAGAGAGGTGATAGAGGTGATAGAGAAGCCTGAATAGTGAAAACAGAATAGCAAAAGTGTGTTGCTTTAAGATTGTTGCTCAAACCTTGATGCTTGAACCTTGATAGAAAGGGCCATTCGCTTTGTTGCTTGTTTTTGATTATCCCGAAGTGCTTTAAGATACTGGTTTACTAAGATGATGTTGTTCGGGCTGCTTGAGCAAGTAAGTGTAAGCGGCAGTCGCACATCCGCATAATGATAACAATACGATTGAACGGAACGCGTTCCATGTCAGCCAAGCAAGATGTACTCGAGCACTATCAACGCACCCTTTTTCCAGGTCGCACAAACAAACTCCTTGAAGTGGGGATAGACTTTGTTCCCGACTGGCGCGAAGGTTACCGCTACAAAGACATGGATGGCCGAGAACTGATGGATCTGCACCTGAATGGCGGTACATTTAATTTAGGCCATCGGCACCCGGAGATCGTGAAAGCCCTGCGTGATGCCAGCGAACGCTACGATATCGGCAATCATCATTTTCCATCTGAGCCAAAGACACGCTTGGCCGATGAGATACTCTCCCACATGCCGGAGTCGATGCAGCGAGTCGTCTTTGCGCCCTCCGGAAGTGAAGCGAATGATTTGGCGATCAAAACCGCGAGACGCTGTACCGGTCGGCTGAAGGTTGTCAGCCTTGATTCCGGATACCATGGCCGCTCGGGATTGTCCGGCGCCGCCGGAGATGATTCAAATGCACATGCGTTTTTGAGTGACTTTCCTGAGCACTTCATCAAGGTACCCTTTAATGATATTGCAGCCATCAAGGCGGCACTGGTTAATCATGATGTGGCTCTGGTTCTCCTGGAGCCTTTGCCTGCTACCTTCGGCTTCCCCGTCCCGGACGAAGATTATCTGAAAGCGGTACAAAAGCTCTGTCAGCAATCCGGTACCTGCCTGGCCATTGATGAGGTTCAAACCGGACTTGGGCGGTCCGGCAAGGCCTGGGCTTTTGAGCACTTTGGTATTACGCCTGACATGGTGATCATCGGCAAAGGCTTGTCTGGAGGCATGTATCCTATGGCGGCTTTGGTGATGAATGAGAGGTGTGCAGCCTGGACGAAAGAGGATGGCTGGGGCTACGTTTCGACGTTTGGCGGGTCCGATATCGGTTGTATGGTGGCGCGCAAGGCACTCGAATTAAGTCTTGCCCCAACTACCATTGCGAATGTGAATACTCAGGCACGCTACCTGCGAGATGCTCTGGAAAAACTGCAAGGGCGCTTTCCTGCGCTAAGAGAGATTCGACAGCTTGGGCTGATCTTTGGGCTTGTGTTCGACAGTTCGTTTACCTGCAAGATTATGGTTAAGGCGCTCTATGAGCATGGTGTTTGGGCCATGTTAGCCGGTTTCGATGAGCGGGTTCTGCAGTTCAAACCAGGTTTACTGGTGGATAAAGCCTATTGTGATGAGCTTTTGAAAAAGCTCGAGCATGCGCTGATCTGGCACCTTAACCATGCCGGTGAGGTGATCATGGAAAACCTTCCGCTGGAACAGGAGGTAAAGGCGCAAACCGAAGCACTGGCAAAGCAGGCGGTCACGCACTGGTATGATGAACCTGTGACGCTAAAGCTTCTGAAAATGCGTGAAAACGCTGTTTACAAGGTCAGTGATGGTCAGGGTCGGCATAGCGTGCTGAGGGCACACCGCCCCGGTTATCACACCCGGCAGGATATCGCCTCGGAGCTCATGTGGATGACCGCGCTGGGAGAGGAAGGATTTTCCGTCCCCCAAGCCATAAAGACTCGCCATGGAGAAACCGTGCTTGAACATGAAGGCCGCTGTTTTTCGATGATTAGCTGGGTTGATGGTGAGCTTTTTAACCAGCTTGGAGATGTACCCCAAGGCGTCGTGACTGAGTTGAAAGAGCGTTACCAGAGACTTGGTGAATTGGCGGGTCGCTTACACAACCATGGCGCCACGTGGCAGCCGCCAGAGGGCTTCTCCCGCGTTCGCTGGAATGCAAAAGGACTTCTTGGACAGGAGCCAAATTGGGGGCGTTTTTGGGAGCACCCCCAGTTGACGAAGACACAACGCCGGCTTCTTATAAAAGCGCGTACCGTATTAACGCTGTTGTTAAAACAGCTTGGTGAAGGGCCTGATTGTTTTGGTTTGATTCACTGTGATTTTTTGCCCGAAAATATTCTCGTTGATAACGGCGATCTAGCGCTCATAGATTTTGATGACTGCGGCTATGGTTATTTCATGTTTGAAATGGCGACATCGCTGTTTCCTGTTGCTGCGGAGCCTTATTTTGATGAGCTGGTCGATGCCTATGTTGCCGGATATCGAAGCCAGCGCCCCTTTTCTGATGAGCATTTAAAAATCTTTCCGGCATTTTTGCTGATTCGGGGGCTGACCTATATTGGTTGGCTGAAGGACCGGGCTGCTTCGCTAAAACATAGAGATGAATTGTCGAAGGAAATCATTGCCGGGATTTGCGAAGCGGTTCCAGAGCTTATGAATGAGCTGTCCCCGATTGAGCGAGTGGCTGCCTCCGTTCTGAGTCGCTGGAATGAGTTGCGCCTGCCCAAACCCCAGAGCTGTTAGGGGCGCTGTATGTGCGATACGCTGGTGTATACCTCAAAAAATTACACACTCTTTGCGAAAAACAGTGATCGTGAGCCGGGTGAGATTCAACATACCTGTTATGTCCCGGCGGTCACAGCAGACGAGTCAGAATCAGTCAAAGCGACGTACATTGAAATTCCGCAGGTACCGGATCGTTATGCGGTCGTTTTGTCCCGTCCGTTCTGGATGTGGGGGGCGGAAATGGGCGTCAATGAACAAGGCCTCGTGATTGGCAATGAAGCGGTGTTTTCAAAACGGGTTCGCAAGTCAGGGGAAGCTTTGCTTGGTATGGATTTGTTGCGTCTTGCACTGGAGCGCAGTTCGAATGCGAGAGAGGCGATTCAGTGTATTGCAGATTTGCTTCAGGCCCATGGTCAGGGCGGTGCTGCCGGTTATCGGGATAAAAGCTTTCGTTACGACAGCAGTTTTATTCTTGCAGACCCGACTGAGAGCTGGGTAATGGAAACCGCCGGTAAGGAGTGGGTTGCCAACAAAGTAGAGCGCTTTGACGCAATATCCAATGCGTTGAGTTTAAGGGAAAATTATTCTCTACATAGCAGGGGGTTTGATTCTGCCGGGGTTAAAGCGCCTGATTTCGCAGCGCAATTTGATACGCGCTTTATGCGCACCATGGGCTGCGCCTATACAAGAAGAGGGCAAAGCATTGCGGCTTTGTCGAAGCTTGAGGAAAGTGGGAAGCAGGATAATCTGCCCACAGTCATGATGCATTTGCGTAGTCACTTCGATCCCGCTTTACCCATTCGGAACGGGAGTAACCGGGATATTTGTATGCATGCTGCGTCCATACTAAGGCCGAGCCAAACCTGTGGCTCGCTGATCGTCTCGCTTTCGCCGAACAACACGCCTGTTCTATGGCTGACCGGGACCTCTGCGCCTTGTATGTCACTTTTTCAGGGGATTGAATTTCCGACAAGTGGGGGAGCACTGCCGGCTCTGTTTTATGAGGCGAAAGAGAGCTCCCAAAGTCACTGGGTGCGCTTCGAACATGTTCATCGAAAGGCGCTGCTCGACGATGGCTTTCGGCGCGTTTTGTTGCGGGATCGCGACGAAACGCAAGGCGAAATATTACGACTGGCTGAGCTTGGCGATTTGCTGGCAGGGCAGAGGCTTGCGGAGGATTGGTTTCAGCGCTGGTATGAGTTGGCTATCGCCAAAACCACGATGTACTCATGGTACAAACCTTACGACCGCTATTGGAAAAAACGCAATATGGCCGACAGGATTAGTTAATTTCTCCCGAGGATGGCTGGCTTCCCCCGGGGGCGCTGATATCGATCCATTCTCGAATTTTCTGTTCTACTATCTCGGGGTCGATGGGTTTGGCGATGTAGTCGGACATTCCAGCGGCCAGACATTTTTCCTTATCGCCCTGCATTGCATTGGCCGTCATTGCGATGATCGGAAGGTCTTTAAATGTTTCTGATTCCCGAATTTTGCGCGTCGCTTCGTAACCATCCATCACCGGCATTTGGCAATCCATAAACACCATGGAGTAATGTCGGTTGTTATTACAGAGGCGATTGGCATGGAGCATTTGCACCGCCTCTGCGCCATTTTTGGCAACGTCTACCTTTAGTCCAACACTTTCCAGAAGTGACTGCGCAACGACGATATTGATGTCGTTGTCTTCGACCAGCAAAACATGCTGCCGGTCGATTTTGCTCTCGGGCGTTTGCAAAGAGGTCACGGTCTCCGGCTCTTCTTCACGCTCTTCTGCTGTCACCGGCTTCTCTACTTCAATCCTGAACCGGAAGCAGCTTCCGGTTCCCGGTTGGCTGGTGACTGAGATTGATCCGTTCATCAGGTCAATTAATTGTTTTGAAATCGATAAGCCCAGACCGGTTCCCCCAAAGCGGCGGGTAGTAGAACTCTCGACCTGTAAAAAGGGTATAAACAGGGTATCCAGCTTGTCCTCGGGTATACCAATGCCGGTATCTTCGATCTCGATAGCAAGCTGATAGATCTTATCTCTGGCATCCTCCAGGCTGACTCGCATCGTGACACCACCATTGCGCGTGAACTTGAGAGCGTTACTGACCAAATTATCTATGATCTGTCTGATGCGAACCGGATCTCCGCAAACGAAGTCATCGCACAGCTGCGTGTTGGATTGAAAAAACAGGTTCTTTTCTTCTGCTCGTATTTGCGCTACCCGCTCAATATCATCAATGAGCCTGACGAGATTAAAGGTAGTTCTTTCAAGTGTAAGTTTTCCCGACTCAATTTTGCTGATGTCGAGAATATCGTTGATGACAACGAGCAGGGTCTCGGAACTGGATTTTGCAAGCGCCAGATAATCCAGTTGCTTTTCATTCAGGGGCTCTTTTTCCAGAATGTTGAGCATACCGACAATGCCATTGATCGGTGTTCGGATTTCGTGACTCATGTTTGCAAGGAATTCAGTTTTTATGTTGTTTGCCTTCTCTGCTTCCTGCTCAGCCGCTTTTCTCGCGCTTACCTCGCTTGTCAATTTCAGTACCATATCGTGTAGCGTGCTTTCGGAGAATTTTATTTGTCTGAACAATCCTATCGTGGCGAGCGACAGCATAATCAGCTGGCCAAGTTGATTGAGTCTGTCCTGGCCGTAACGAAATCCTTCCGGCGTTAAGTTTTCCGGTGTGCCGTAGGTTGATTCGAGGAAGAGCAGTATTGCCCCGCAAAAGAGGGAGACAACAAAAGCCACAGCGCCACCTGATCTACCGCCGATTAACGCGCCAATTAGGGGCAGCACGACGAGCCAGCCCGTCGCCGGGTTACTCATTCCACCGCTACTGTAGACCGAATAAGTTGCCGCGACGGAACATCCGATTATGCCCAGAGTGGCCGCAACCGTCCGTGCTCCGCCGGTTTTAAGGACAATAATTCCGGTTAGAACCAGACAGAGGCAGATAGATAAGCTGATCGTTCTGCTATAAAGCTCCCATTGCAGGGACCGAAGCAAAAAGACAAGAGAAATAAACGCAGCAATACCCAGGGTAAACTGCGCAGTTCCGCGCAATCTTTCCTCTTTGACCTGGCTAATTTGCTGTATGGGGTCGCTCAAAACAAGGGAGGCCTTTGTGAGTGCTTGCTCGTGCTGGGATTGAAATGAAGTATAGATCAGAAATCTTTAATTTCTGCTTTGAATTAGTAAGAAGGCGAGCATGGTGTCTACATTATTCGAATTTTTCGTTTAGGATATGAATTCAACTTTTTTGGTCGGTGGTTTTATGACTGTTTCTATTTTTAAGCGTTTTATCTTGGTGCTTCTGGTTTTGTTGGTCGCCGCGTGTGCCAGCGGTCCGAAGGTGCATTCCGTCGTCTTGCCGGATACAGATTTTCAGAGTTTTGACACATTCATGTTTGCTGATGCCGTGCTTCCATCTGAAGAGCGTTACCAGGGGATTGAAGGGCGCTATTTAGTAGAGGCAATTCGCAGCGAGTTGTTGGCTCGAGGCATGACTGAAACCAAAGATGCCCAATTGCTGGTGAACTTTCATGTCAGCAAGAAGGAGAAGATTTCTACTACCGTTACGCCTTCAGCCAGTCTTGGCTATTACTCATATCGAGGCAGAGTAGGGTATGGCTCCAGTATTGCCATGACCACGGAAACTGCCGTCCGGCAATATACCGAAGGCACCTTGAATATCGATATTGTTGATGCCGCCAGGAAGCAGGTTGTGTGGGAAGGCGTAGCAATTGGCCGTTTGAAGGAAAAGCCGCCAGAGGACTTGCAGGGCTTCGTCAATGCCATTATTGCCGAGATTTTTGCGCAGTATCCGGTCGCCCGGCTGGATTCTTCGATGAAGTGATCTTGACCCGCTCAGGTTGGATAGCTTGATTGATTCAATTGGCGCTTAAAAGATCGGCCAGAGAGCATTTGTTCAGTATTTACATAGGATAAAAATGCGCCGTTTAAACTTAGTTTTCAGCGCATTTTTTCCGTTGAGGCTTTCACCTACAGGACAGAAACCTTAACCACTTCAGAGTAGTCGCTTTCCATTCCGTTGGTGTCGACCACGGTAACCGCAAAGTGGTATTCGCCATCTGACAAACCGCTGATATCCAATTCAGTTTCGAGCCCGTCTACAACATGCATCGCGCCAACCGCACCCTGACCATCAAGTTGGTAGACGCGAAAGCTTTCGATTTCATAGACCTCAAGCTCAGAACCGTCCACGCGCTCAGCGGGATAATCCCACGATAAATGGATCGTTGAGTCGCCGTCGGCACTTAGAGAATTAGTTCCCTTGTCCTGATTGCCTGCCAGTGCCTGCTGTTCTGCGACTGCTTGATCTCCATTGACCTGACTTGAGCTGCCGCCACAACCAACAAGCACCAATGGAGAGAAGCTGAGGATGGAAGTCAAAATGGCGTTTCTGAGTTTACTTTGTACTCGAAGTACCTTGCGGATTTGTCGATTGGAAACCCAGCCCTTGCTAACCAGAATTTCACCGAGTTGAAGGCGACTGCTTTTTTGTTCCTGTATGGCTTCAAGCAATTGATCTTGCGTGATTAAACCACGATCTACCAGCAGATCTCCGAGCCGTGTTTTTCGGTTTTGCTGTGAACTCATGGGAGGCAATCCTGTTATCTGATCTTCTTAACTTAGTAATAGTAGGGATTGATGGATCGGCAAGTTAGCAGTGCATGAAACGTCGAGAAATGCGAACGGGTATGTGCTTGTTATGTGCGTTGTCACGCTACTTATTTTGTTTCAGGGGGTGTTCAGAAGGGGGTATAGACAGTCCTGATGCCCTATGTGAATGTTCAACGCAGACGTCTCTCGCGAGACACAAGGCCTTGGATGTTCAGTGAGCCTATTCAGCCTTGCAAACCTCATCATCAATAACGCATCCGAAGAAGTTGCGAATTGGCCATCTGCACAGGATGTCGGAGCCGAGTTTGTTAGTTGTTTGATATTTGGAGAAATGAGAATGCATTTAACAACCAATACCAAGAGTAGTTTTATCCCAAGTATATTAAGTGCTGCGATTGCATTGGCAATGAGCCAGAGCGCGATGGCAGAAGGTGCCGACAGTGTGACCGAGGCCATAACCAGTGGTAAGGCCTATGGCGATGTGCGCCTTCGTTATGAGTCTGTTGATCAGGACAATGCCCTGAAAGATGCAAGCGCATTAACCATCAGAACCCGTTTCGGCTACACCACGGGCGAGCTTTCCGGTCTTTCTGCCGGTCTGGAGTTTGAAGACTCAAGAACAGTATTGGGCGTGGATGAGTATAACAACGCCATTGGCCGCAATGCCGGTGTGTATTCAGTCGTAGCAGACCCTGAGACAACCGAGCTGGATCAGGGCTACCTGAAATATAAGCGCAGCGGTGTAACGGCAACGGCGGGTCGACAGGTGATCGCACTTGATAATCAGCGTTTTGTGGGGCATGTCGGCTGGCGTCAGGATCGTCAAACCTTCGATGGCTTGCGTTTACAATCCGAGTTTGTTGAGAACCTGAGTGCCGAGTATGCCTATCTTAGCAAGCGCAACCGAATTTTTGCGGAAGAGGGCGACATCAAATCAAAAGACCACTTGTTCAATGTGGGTTACAAAACCGATCTGGGCAAGTTAAGTGCTTATGCCTACCTGCTTGAAGTGGATCAGGCGGTAGAGAATGGTCTGGATACCTATGGTGTGCGTTTTGCCGGCGACAAATCGCTATCTGAAGATGCGAATGCACTGTATTCCGTAGAGTATGCAACTCAGGAATCGGATGCTGCAGGTACCAAGTTTGATGCAGATTATCTCTTGCTGGAAGTGGGAGCATCGCTCAAAGGCGTTACCGCAAAAGTGGGTTATGAAGAGCTTGGTTCGGATGAAGGAAAATATGGTTTCTCAACTCCGCTTGCGACCTTGCACGCATTCAATGGCTGGACTGACCAGTTTCTTTCAACACCAAATCAGGGTTTGGTTGATACCTACCTGAGCGTTGAAGGAAAAGTGGCAGGCTTGAAGTTGGCAGCGATTTACCATGATTTTTCTGCGGACGAGAGCGCGCCGGGTATTGATGACTTTGGTAACGAACTCGACTTGCTGGTAGCTAAAAACTTTAATGCCAATTACTCGGCAGGTTTGAAGTACGGTATGTATTCTGCGGGTGATGCAGGTACAGGCAAGGTTGATACTGACAAGGCCTGGATTTGGTTAGCGGCTAAGTTTTAATGATGTTCTAGTTTGATCTCAAGAACGATCCTAATCGAGGGGAGCTTAAACTGCTCCCCCTGATTGATGAGAGCGGCGCTGAGTGATCAGGCCGCGCTTGTTGTATCTTCGCTTGCGTATTTCATTTGATGGATCATGGCGGCATTCAGCGCTGTGCCTCCGATTCCCCATTGGCCTTCAGGTACTTCTTCTACTTTTACCCAAGTAACTGAGCGCATGGCTTCGCCTTCAATCTCGACCATGGTGTCGGTCAGTTTGCTGATCATTTCCACTTTCTCTTCCTGGGTAAAAACGTTCTCAATCAAATGTACGGTAATTAATGGCATGGTATTCACCTCTTTGTTTAATATGTTGCTTGCTTTTGTTATCAGGCGTTGAGCGCTTGATGTGTATAGATTAGGCGCGACCATGTTTCTTGTTTACTTCGCAGCTTGTAGTATCTAACTACACAATTTGTAGTAACTAACTACACATATAAAAAGAACAGGTGAGCGTATGGAATATGGCCAGTTTTGTCCCATTGCCAAGGCGATGGAGATCATCGGTGAGCGATGGACATTACTCGTACTCAGGGAATTGCACATGGGAGCGTCACGTTTTAATGAGCTTCAACGCGGCTTGCCCCTGATGTCGCCGACAATCCTCACCAAACGTCTGAACGAACTGGCCGATGCTGAGATTATTTTGCGTAAAAAAATACCAGGCCAAAGAGGGTATGAGTATTTTCTTACGCAAGCCGGGAAAGAAACCTTGCCGCTGATTCTGGCGATCGGTGGTTGGGGAATGCGCTGGGCGCGAGGTGATTTGCGCAATACTGATATTGATGTCGGGCTGCTGATGTTGTACCTGCAGCGCAGTATCAAGACCGATTTTTTACCCGGTGATAAGTCGATTATTCAATTCAAGTTTAATGACCTCGACAAGCTCAACAATTGGTGGTTGATCGTCAAAGGCTGCGATGTTGATATCTGTCTTGAAGACCCCGGCCAAGAGGTGGATGTTTATCTAACAACGGATTTAAAAACGATGGTGCAATGCTGGATGGGTGATAAGAGCTACAAAGAGGCAATTACAGAGAAATCCATGAAGGTGGTCGGGCCGAGTGTGCTGACACGAAATATCAGAGAATGGATTGCTGACAGCATTTTTGCGGAACTGCCACCTGCGAGCGAGATATGAAGGTTGTTTACCCGGATCGCAGGACCGTTCTCGGGTTTGCTAATTTTAGAAGTTTCACTAATCTTGTCAGCATGTTCATTTCTGAAGTTGTTCGTATGCGCCACGTGTTGTGTTTGATCCTCTGTTTGTTTCCACTAAATGTGTTTGCTGAGAAGGTTTTGAAGGTTGTCGCGCTGGAGGTGTCTGGTCAGTCCGAGGACTTTATGAACCTGGAGAATGCAGCCAATCCTTTTGGGCGGATCGCGTCACTTGGACCTTATGACTTAAGGTCAGAGCCTCCGGCGCGTGCTGAGCGTTCTTTCTGTGAGGGTCGCTACGATATTCTTTTTCCGGTTGTAGGTTCCATCGGTTGCGAAGCCAGCCTTTTACATGTGTTTGATATCGCTGCACGGTTCTATAGTTCTTCAGAAGCGAGCGAGGTAAAAATGATCGCTGTAAGGCGCGGCTTTCCGTATGACCTGGGAGAGTTCAAATCATTTTTTCCTAATTTGGAGCGTCTTGAATATGTATTGGAAGATGAGCAGATCGTGCAAATGCTGATTAAAAGGCGGGTACAAGCAGGGCTTTTGGAACGAAGATCAGCCGAAAGTTTGTTTGTTCAGTATGGGCAAGACATAGATCTCTATACTGCGAAAACTTTTCAGCGTGTTCCTGTATATATAGCGGTGCAGCCTAATCAGAAGAGTTTGATTGCGAAGCTCACAGAAGCCTATCCATCGAACATTGCGGTGTCCAATTAGGGCTTTTCATGACTCGGCGAAACCGGAAATCGGTTTTGAGCGTTTAAACCTTAAATCTGTTTTCGAACAATAGTGTAAAAAGGAATCAACAACTTGCTTAAGAACATCTCATTTGTAAAAGGCTTGATTGCACTTTGTGTGCTTTGGGTGATCATTATTCTGTTTATCGAAATGTATAAATCGGTCGATGTGCCGGACTTTCAAAGTATGGAGTCTGTGCCTGAAAAGAAAGAAGCGTTTTTCACTTATTTTGGTGCGCTCGCCGAGGAAGAGAATCAGCGTATTTTGGGTGTAAGAGAAAAGTTGCAATCAGAGCCCAGTCAAAAAATGCTGGAAGCATTGGCCGAGAAGTATCGTCTTGAGATTAGTTCGCCAGCGACGGAGCAGGACGTTGAAGCTTTGTTGAGCCGTGTGGATATCGTGCCAAAGTCGCTGGTGTTGGCGCAGGCTGCGATTGAGTCAGCCTGGGGTACCTCGCGCTTTGCGGTAGAGGGCTATAACTACTTTGGTCAGTGGTGCTTCACCAAAGGGTGCGGCTTGGTGCCTTCAAACCGGAACGAGGGTGCGAACCACGAAGTTCGGGAATTTGATTCGCCCAAGGAGTCGGTACAGGCCTATGTTCTGAATCTAAACAGCCATCCTACTTATGAGACGGTTCGAACGCTGCGTCTGGAAGCAAGAAAGGCCAATAAGCCGGTGCATGGTTGTGTTTTGGCTGCAGGTTTGGGCTCTTATTCTGAGCGTGGACAGCATTATATTGATGAGATTCGTCAAATGATTCGGGTGAATGACCTAACGCCGAATGGTAAAGGGCCATGCGCTGCCCAGCCAGCACCAGCTTCGGAAGAGGGTGGTGAGTCAGAGGTTGAGGCTGCCGAAGCCGCCTAGCGCTTGCCGAACCAGGCACTGTTTTACCGTGCGCTTGTTTTAGTTAGCGCTCTTCGTACCAGGAACCATCGGGTTTGGGTTTGATCCACGCATGGGAGAACCAGTAAAAGCGACCGCTTTGCCCCGATGGAGCGGTGCAGTTGATGCGAGATCGACCAACCGGTAATTCGGGAAACGCATCGATCTTCACCCGCTTTTGATCTTGTGCCAGCGTTAAGGGCTGGCCTTCAAAA
>DAITOW010000044.1:0-13659 GCA_036833965.1 Oleiphilaceae bacterium | reverse complement strand
TACCGGCCTGTCACGCCGGGGGTCGCGGGTTCGAGTCCCGTCCGGTCCGCCACTTTAAGAAATGCACTTCTTGTTCGTAAGAACGTTTCAAACAACATTTCGTCATTCCAGGCTGCTTTGCTAACTTCGTTTGCAGGTGTTTTGACGTTTTCGTTATCTTCTTCCGAGCTTTATTTTGCTCATCTCTTTTGATTTCTATAATTCCCCGGGCTCATGCTTGTCCAGCGTTTAAAAGCGCGTTGAAAGGCGGATGGAGAGGAAAAACCCAATAAAAATGCAATTTCAGTGAAGTTGTGTTCGGTGTCTCTTACATATGTCTGGGCAAGCGCGTTCCGTGTGTCATCCAGCAGCGTTTGAAACTTGAGGCCTTCCTTTGCAAGGCGGCGGCGTAAGGTCCAACCTGCTATTCCAAGCTTCCGGGCGATTGCGTCAATGTCTGGCGGTGTTCCGCTCAGATTTGCAGAGATCAAATCCACAACCTGATCAGCGGTTGTTGTACCTGCCGTGTGTTTGAGTTTCTCCTGCTCGCAAAGCTCTCTTAATTTGGTAAATGTTGATTCGCAGCTGTCTTTAAGTTGTTGTTGATGATGGTGGCGCTTCAGGAACAGAGCATTCCTCTTTTGCTCAAACAAGATGGGGCATCCGAAATACTCTTCGAAGGCATCCGCATGAGCAGGTTTTGGGTACTCAATTTCTATGTGATGACACTGGACGGGGTTTAAGGATTGCGTCTGGCAAAAATTCCACCAGGTGCTGAGCATGGCATCCACTACAAAGTGGTTGTAACGGTTGTATGGGCTGATTGAATAGAAATGACACACTGCCCGTCCCTCTTCTATATAAAATCTGGACCGGCCTCTCGAGTTATGGCTATTGAGTGTTTCCATTTCGATGAGATGTTTCAGCGCGATCTCAAGAGTTGGAGCGCATTGTGCAGCGAGTGCTGCCAATCCGGTGATGCCATTATTGGTATTTGCGCCGAAGGTAAGACCCAACTCGGGCTTGCCTGTCATCGTGATGGCCTGATGTCCCAGGCGCATATATTTCGGGATGCTGATTCGGGCATCAGGGGTCGACAGAAACTCACCGTTGAGAGAGAAGTTGTCTCGTAGATTTGCCGTGGCAAAACCCATGTCCGAAAGTGTATCCAGAATAACTTTGGCAAAATTCACTGAGATATCGCCAAGTGTGAGCCTTTGTGTGTGTCGCATAGCTAAGAAATATAGCAATTGTTTATTAAAGTAACAAAAATGTTTGGCAGAGGTATTGTTGTTAGACGGATTGGCGGCTAATTTAAGGCCTCATTTTTCACGCTCTTTGTTGTGATTAAACTAAAAGCTGTTGAACGTATTGGAGACATGTATGACACAAGAAGCGCAGTCAAAAGCTTATCCGCATTTGCTTGAACCTTTGGATCTTGGATTTACCAAGCTCAAGAACCGTGTATTGATGGGTTCAATGCATACGGGGCTGGAAGAGTCTCCAAATGGTTTTGAAAAAATGGCCAGATTCTATGCGGAGCGGGCAGAGGGTGGCGTAGGCATTATTGTCACGGGCGGTATTGCTCCCAACGTTGAAGGTGCTGTTGGGCCGGGCGCAGGTAAGATGAGCACAGAAGAAGAAGCGCATGAGCACCAAATTGTGACCAAAGCGGTACACGAAGCGGGCGGAAAAATCTGTATGCAGATTCTTCACGCTGGTCGTTATGCATATCATCCAAAGCTCGTTGCGCCGTCCGCCATCCAGGCTCCGATTAACCCGTTTGTTCCAAAAGAGCTTGATGAGGATGGTATTGAAGAGCAAATCGAAGCATTTGCAAACAGTGCTGCGATGGCTAAGTTAGCCGGATACGATGGTGTAGAGGTAATGGGTTCTGAGGGATACTTCATAAACCAGTTTATTGTGTCCCACACCAACAAACGCACTGATCAGTGGGGTGGTTCTTATGAGAATCGTATCCGTTTGCCAATCGAGATCGTTCGTCGCGTTCGGGAGCGCGTTGGCCCTGAATTTATTATTATCTATCGCCTGTCGATGCTCGATTTGATAGAGGATGGAAGCACCTGGGACGAGGTTGTTACGCTTGCAAAAGAGATCGAGAAGGCGGGGGCAACGATAATCAACACAGGTATCGGCTGGCATGAGGCTCGCGTCCCAACGATCGCGACGATGGTTCCGCGTGCGGCTTTTACCAAGGTGACAGCTAAACTCAAAGGCGAAATTTCAATTCCGCTGGTTACTACAAACCGCATCAATATGCCGGATGTGGCAGAGAAGGTTCTTGCTGACGGCCATGCAGACATGGTGTCGATGGCGCGTCCGTTCCTTGCCGATGCAGATTTTGTGAACAAAGCGGCCGCCGACAAGGCAAACGAAATTAACACGTGTATTGGCTGTAATCAGGCTTGTCTCGATCATACCTTCTCTATGAAGTTGACCTCTTGTCTTGTTAATCCGCGCGCATGTCATGAGATGGAACTTAATTACATCAAGACCGCGACACCCAAGAAAATCGCTGTTGTAGGTGCAGGTCCTGCCGGATTAGCGGCATCGACTATCGCGGCTGAGCGCGGGCATGATGTGACTTTGTTTGATGCGGCAAGCGAGATTGGCGGGCAATTTAACATTGCCAAGCAGATTCCAGGTAAGGAAGAGTTTTATGAAACGCTTCGATACTTTGGTGAGATGATCAAGAAACATGGAGTGAAACTGCAGCTGAATACGAAAGTGGATGTTGAGTCTTTGGGGGAGCAGGGCTTTGATGAGGTCATTCTTGCGACTGGAATCAAGCCGCGTACGCCGGAAATTCCGGGTGTAGAACACGAGAAGGTGATTTCCTATCTGGATGCGATCAAGGGAACCAAGCCGGTCGGTAAGAAAGTTGCAGTTATTGGTGCTGGCGGTATTGGCTTTGATGTTTCCGAGTTCATTACACACAAAGGTGAGTCACCTAGTCTCAGCATTCCGGCGTTTATGGCGGAGTGGGGTGTTGATCTGAATATGGATCATCAGGGTGGTATCAGAGGTGTAGAACCTGTGCATCCTGAGGTTGAGCGCGAGGTGTATTTGCTTCAGCGTAAAAATTCCAAAGTTGGTAAAAATCTGGGTAAAACCACGGGCTGGATACACCGTACATCGCTTAAGCACCGTAACGTTAAAATGCTCAATGCAGTGACTTACGAGAAGATTGATGACGAGGGCTTACATGTGTTGATTGGTACCGAACCGAAAGTTCTGGATGTGGACACCATCATCATTTGTGCTGGTCAGGATCCTTTGCGTGAGCTGCAGGAAGGTCTTGAGGCCAAGGGCTTGAACGTGCATCTGATTGGTGGCGCTGACGTCGCGGCTGAGCTGGATGCAAAAAGAGCAATTAATCAGGGTGCAAGGCTTGCTGCCGAGCTCTGATTAGTGCTTTGAAAGGAGAGGGCCCGAAATGAGGGCCCTTTTTTATTTTTTTTGAGGCGGGTGCAATGTGCCGAATTGTGATTTGAGTCGGAGGTAAATCGAAATAATTCCGTGTGCTTCTGCAAGCATCATCTAAACTTTCTTCTATACAAGCGAATTTGTTTTTGAGGGGTGTATGGGGCAGTCAGCTAACGAGGCCGTATTCTTTATGAAGGATCACACGGTTTCTCGCCAAATGTTATTTTCCGAGTTTGAAGCCTTGTTAGATGGTTTGAGCTCCATTCCAGACTATGTTGACGAAGATGCGTATGCCGTATATTCGGTCATAGGCCAGTATGGAGAGATTGAGGCCGCCGTATTCTTCAAAATTTACTTTGACGAGGATAGTCATGCAGATACCTCGTGGAATGTCCCGGTTGAGAAGCTTGCTGCAGTCAGTGGTCGTGGCCCTGATTTAGGTGGCGGGCCTATTCGTTTGGCTTGTCGTTCGCAGTGTGCGATCAATTGGCATCAGGAAGATTTGTGGGATCCGGATATGAATCCGGGTGCTAATGACTTCCTCGCTTTGCGACGCGCCGTTAATGCTAACCGTCTGCGTTTTCGCTTCAGGGAAAAACCCGAGGGTGAGCCGGTAGGTATTCCTACGCTTGCCAAAGATGATGTGCCTGTGGTCGGCAAACCCAAAGTCGAAAGCCCGGTTGCCGCGATCGACGCTGATGCAGAAAAGCGGATCAAGCTTGCGCGACTCCTGAAAGAACAGCGTTTGCGTATCAGAACGCTTGAAATGCACAAGGAGAGTGCAGGGAAAGAGTTGGATCGAGAGCAGCGAATTATCATTCATGCCTATAAGAATGAGATTCAATCGCTGAAGCAAACCATAGAGAAGCTTAAGCTGACGAACGAAAAGCTCCAGGAAAAGTTGAGTTCCAGAAACGAGCAATACATTGACCTCCAGGATAAGGTCAGTAATCAGACCCGCGTTGTTGAAGAGTTAAAAGACAAGCTCAAGAATGCAAGTTCTGACGAGCGGGATGCCCTTGAAAAGCAAAAGCTAGAGGCTGAAATAGTATTGCTTCGAGAGCAGTTGGATCGCCGGGATCTTGATTTGGCCTACCGTGATGAACGTGAGGATCTTCTTCGCGCGGAATTGGAAGAACTCAAGGAGAACATGAGTTCCGGGCCTGGTTCAAATGAGCTTGTCGAGAAGCTGAAAGAAATGGAGGTGGTATACGTTGCCTATCACCCTGGTGTGGGGCACATTTCAATGACTTCCAATGACATTCTTCAGTACGCAGAAAATCCGATAAGTTTTGTTGCGGGCAAAGCGCGGGTCAGTGAAAGAATTTATCGAGCGTGGCTTGAGCACTTCGATGACCCGATATGCCATGAGGTAGACTCGAACGGTGACCGCTGTCATAACAGGGTGGCCAAGTGTGATTCTCCGTCTGATTTTGAATTGGGGATTAGTGATCGCTGCGATCTGCACCGCATGGATGTTTGATCGTGCAACAAGCGCTCGGCAGTGTTGATCTGCGAGACTTGTTTGAGGCGTTTAACCAACGCCCGGAGGTTTCGAATTATTCGCTTTCCGGTTTGATTGGTCGTTTTTTTGAAACCAGTCGGTACCGTAATCTAGAGCTAGACGTGCTTCGTCTGGACAAAGTGCATCCTTTTATCTCCGGCAACAAATGGTTCAAGCTCAAACACCATCTTCTTGCGGCCTATGCGTCAGAGTTTAGTCATGTGCTCAGTTTTGGCGGGGCTTACTCGAATCATCTTCATGCGCTGGCGTTCGCCGGCCAGCATTACGGCTTTAGTACAACAGGCATTATTCGTGGCGAGGAACCAGCGCGAGGTAGGCTTTCGCCAACTCTGGTTGATTGCGAAAAATGGGGCATGACCCTTCGTTGGATGAATCGTCAGGATTACCGCCGATATGCGAGTGCCGAGCACAAGGCGCCAATTCAGTCCATCTACCCGGACGCCTATATCATTCCCGAGGGCGGTGAGGGCCTGGCCGGATTGCAAGGCGTAAGGGAATTAATGGAACGCTTTTTTGATGAGCTTGATGATGGTTACGATATTATTGTGACCCCCGTTGGTTCGGGAACGACATTGGCTGGCATTTTAGCTGCGGCGCCTCGTAGGCAAAAGGTCGTGGGTGTTTCCGCGCTAAAAGGGGCAAGTGATCTGGAGCAGCGAACCTCCCAATATCTGCCAAGGTTTGATGCCTCTGATGTTGAGATTTGGCACGAGTATCATCAGGGTGGTTTCGCAAAAATGACCCCTTTGCTTCGTCGTTTTATCTCTGAGGTTCATCAGAGTTACGGTTTGCTGCTTGATCCTATTTATACAGGAAAGGCGTTATATGCCTTGACGCACAAATTTGCGCATCACAAGTTAGGTGATAATGTGCGTGCACTCCTGGTGCATACAGGTGGACTTCAGGGGTGGCGTGGTTTTTCAGATGAGTCTGCAAGAGAGTTGTAGGATGTTTGTTGCCAGAGATCGGGAACCACAAAAATAGCGCCTTGAGAGTGGGGATCTTGGGTCATAGCTTTGAGCATGACTCCCCTGTGTTGTTCTGCTACTGACCTGTGCAACAAAGAGAGCAGTTTTTCGTCCGGGACCGGCTCTTGATCATGCGTATAGAGGCTCAGCCACTGGTGTTTTTCCAGTAGCCAATATTTTGTGCCTTCAGGTCTGGAGTCCATGTAATGTGTCAGTTCGGAAAATGTCATCCAGCTGTCTTTCGGAACATGCGCTGTTGATCCTTCGAGCATTTGGCATTGATGTCTAATCTCGTCAGCCCAGGGCAAAAATAGTCGCCCGCGCAATATGCACTCGCTCGTCAGCTTGTTTATACCGAGTTTTTCCAGTGTTTCTCTGGCTTGGGCTTTTTCAAAGAGACGAAGTTGTTTATTCGCCAGGTGTGCGGCTTTTTTATCCAGGCGGTCAACGTTGTTAGGTCCGAACCAGAGGCACTGGGTTTGTTCGGGGCAAGGTAGGCCAAGGTAAAACTTTACTGCTATCTCTTGATGAACGGTGATTCCAGTTGTCTCGTCCCGGACAATGAAATCGAATTCCCCAAGCGTTTTGCCCTGGTCGTAGACCTGTAAGTTATGAGCCAACAAGCGATAGCGTGGGCTGCTTTCTATATAGTGGCGCCATAGTCGCTCAACGTAGCTGCCGAGAAAGTGGCTTTGGCCTTCGTTTAACTGTCGGAGTAGGTCTAGGGAATTTTCTTGTGAGGATGGGGTAATCGCATTGCAAACGGCGTGCGTATGGCTGCCTAGCTCTTCAGCCCTGATTAAATCTTGTTGGCTGAGGTACCAGTCCAGATTGTTTTGGGCCAGCGCCAGCTTGAATGACGTTGAAGTAGGCGTGTATTGCTGCTTTGAAACCATTTGATTCTGGCTTTTCTGGTACTATGGTATGCAAGTTTAAAGGCTTGGTATCAATAAGCATACTAACGCCTGCTATTTTGTTTGTGTAAGAACACTGATCTATTCGTAAAGAGGGAATAATGGATAACTTTCGAAACATTGGCCTGATTGGTCGCTTGGGAAGTGCAACGGTCGTAGAAACTTTGCGCCGACTGAAGCGCCATCTGATTTCAGAAGGTTATCACCTAATCCTTGAGGAGCAGATTGCCAATCTGATGCCGGGGCATGGCTTGCAGGTTTCAAGCGTCAAAATGATGGGTGAGGTTTGTGACCTCGTGATCGTTGTCGGGGGTGATGGCAGTTTGCTGGGTGCTGCCCGGGAGTTGGCGAAAGCAAATGTACCGTTACTTGGGGTCAATCGCGGTCGACTTGGTTTTTTGACGGACATATCTCCGGAAGAGATCGAGGATGGGGTTAATGAAGTACTTGATGGTCAGTACATCGAAGAGAAGCGTTTCCTGCTAGATGTGCACGTGAAGCGTAATGGCGAGCCGGTCGGTTACGGTTCCGGTTTGAACGATATTGTTCTCCACCCGGGCAAATCAACCCGGATGATTGGTTTTGATCTGTTTGTCGAAGGACAATTTGTTTACAGCCAGCGTTCAGACGGCCTAATTGTTTGTACGCCAACCGGTTCTACAGCCTATGCATTATCTGCCGGCGGGCCTCTGCTGCATCCGAAGCTTGATGCCATTGCGTTGGTCCCAATGTTTCCGCACACGCTTAGTAGCCGACCGATTGTTGTCGATGGAAAAAGCGAAATCAAAATTGTGATTGGTGAAGGGAACGAGATTTATCCGCAAGTCAGTTGTGATGGGCAGTACCACATTCCGGTTGCCCCCGGAGACTCAGTTAGCATTACCAAGAAGCCTTATCAGGTACGATTGATCCATCCGACCTCTCATAATTTCTACGAAACCTGTCGTGAAAAGCTAGGATGGGCGCACAATCTGTTGACTAGTTAAGTGGTATAGCAATGACAGAAAGCAAGGTTCAAGGCTACGACTTGATAGGGGATGTGCATGGATGTGCACAGACGCTTGAAAAGTTGCTGAAGAAAATGGGCTATACCCATCAAGATGGCTGTTATCGCCATGATGAGCGTAAGGTCATTTTTGTTGGCGACATTGTCGATCGCGGACCAAGAATTCGTGAATCCCTGCATCTCGTGAAAAATATGGTCGATGCAGGTGAAGCAGAGATTGTTCTGGGAAATCACGAATACAATGCTCTGTGTTATTGCACGCGCGGGCGTGACGAGAGCGATCACATATTTCTGCGTGAACATAACGCCAGAAATCACCGATTAATTCGCGAAACATTGGAAGAATTTGAAGCACATCCCAAAGAGTGGCAACGATTTCTTGACTGGTTTCATCAGATTCCCCTTTATCTCGATAAAGGCCACTTTCGTGTTGTACATGCGTGCTGGGATCATCATGCGATAGAGCATTTCAAGACTTTGAGTTCGGACCATTGTCTCACGATGGAAATGCTATACGCTTCGGCTCGCAAGGGGACCTTCCTTGAAAAGATGGTTGATCGCCTGACACGGGGAACGTCATTAAAACTGCCTGACGGCGAAACCATTGTCAGTAAGGATGGCTATGTTCGTAATGTGTTTCGTACCAAATTCTGGAATGAAAACCCCAAGACCTATGCAGATGTTGTATTTCAGCCTGATCCCTTGCCGGATAAATTGTTGAACCGCCACTTGTCCGAAGCAGAGCTTGACCAACTGATGTATTACAAGCACACAGAGGTGCCAGTTTTTGTAGGGCATTACTGGATGTCAGGAACACCTGCGCCTATTACCGATAACGTTGCCTGCCTTGATTACAGTGCCGTGAAATATGGCAGGCTGGTGGCGTACCGCATGGATGACGAGCGAGTGCTAAAACCGGAAAAATTTGTTTGGGTGGATGTTACTCCTTCATGATTGAGTTAGCGCGTTTGCCAATAGATCAGGACTTGGGGCCGTTTTCGGCATGGCTACGACAGAGCGGAGTGCAGCACCGTGTCGTTGAAGCGGATGGAGAGCAAGTATTGATATTGCTCGATTCCTCATTGGCTGATCAGGTGCATCAAGCTTTGCAGTCCTATCTGGATAATCCCGAGTTGAAAGAGCGTCTAGAAGAGCATAATGCTTCGGTAAAGACGACCCGGAAAACAAGATCGTCACCCTATGATCGCGTGACGCCAGCTCAGGCTCCTCTTGTTTTTGTAGTGATTGCCCTTTGTCTGGCAGCAGCCTGGTTAACAGGTCTTGGAGAGGGTGGGACTTATCTGAGAGCGCTGTTGATCGTCAATCCACTGGATGGGAACTTTAATATGTCTTCAATGGCAGGGCGTTGGAATGCCCTGTTAGCGACCATTGCTGAAGGTGAAATCTGGAGGCTCGTTACGCCGGATTTTCTGCATTTTAGTGTTTTGCACATTACCTTTAACCTGTTGATGTTCTGGGTGCTTGGCGGCCAGGTCGAGCATCGCAGGGGATGGTTTTCACTGTTGACGCTTATTCTTGTTGTTTCAATCGCATCCAATGTTGCCCAACTGCTTGATGGTGGCTATCTGTTTGGTGGTCTCTCTGGCGTTGTTTATGGTCTTTTTGGCTTTTGTTGGGTATGGTCCCGCTACGATGCGCGAGTCTTTATGCCAGATGCGCTTTTCAGATTTGCGCTGGTTTGGCTGATTATCGGTTACACGCCCTTGACTGAATGGGTTGGTCTTGGACGAATGGCCAATTCAGCTCATTTGTACGGTCTGTTAAGCGGACTGGTTTGGGCGTGGTTATTGTTTGGTCTGCGGTCTAAAACGCAGCACGAAGGTTGATCAAAAGGATCGGGGAAGAGTATGAATTTTGAAGATGCAGCGAAGCAGATAGATCCCGAAATCTACGAGCGCTTCAAGCAGGCTTTGGAGCTTGGGAAATGGCCTGATGGCCGTGAACTGACCCGGGAACAGAAAGAAATCTGTTTGCAGGCAGTGATTGTCTATGAGAATGCACATGATATCCCCGAGCAGGATCGTGTCGGATATATTGATAAGTCCAAGAAAAAGCGTGGTGATGACTCATCGGATGAAATGCCGGTGCGGGTTCTGCACTAGTGCCTTTGCACTTTTAATCATAAGTTAGGTTGTTAAACGGAGCTGAGACGCTCTTCGTCAATAGAATTACAGAGGTACACTTGGAACTGATCGCTCGCGGCCGTTTGCAAAAAATGCCGGTTGCCCACCAATCCCCCATTGCTTATACACTTAAAATCGGTGATACCTGTGTTGATGCAAACGCTTTGCTTGGAAAGTCCGTGCGACTGGTTTTTGAGCATGAAATCCGATGCTCAAACTGTCAGCGTTTGACTAAAAAGAGTTTCAATCAGGGCTATTGCTATCCATGTTTTCAGAAATTGGCCAGTTGCGATAAGTGCATTATGAGCCCCGAATTGTGTCACTACGATCAAGGAACCTGTCGTGAGCCTGGTTGGGGTGAAGCGCACTGTTTGCAGCCGCATGTTGTTTACCTCGCAAACTCGTCGGGATTAAAAGTTGGCATTACCCGAGGTACGCAAGTGCCAACGCGCTGGATAGATCAGGGGGCAGTGCAGGCGCTCCCCATTGCAACTGTCTCGACGCGCAAACTGTCCGGCTTGCTTGAGCACAAGTTGCGAGAGTGGGTTGCGGATAAGACCAATTGGCGGAAAATGCTCAAGCATGAGGTAGAAGAGATTGATTTGTTTGAAGAACGCGATCGATTGTTTGGTCTCGTCAGTCCTTACTTAACAGAGCTTAAAAACGAATTTCCGAACGAGCAGATTGAATGGCTTGTCTCGGGGGAGTTGTATGATTTTGCTTATCCGCATCTCTCCTGGCCCGAAAAGGCCAAAACGTATAACTTGGACAAGACGCCGGAAATTGAGGACACCTTGATGGCGATTAAGGGGCAATACCTGATATTTCAGCAAGCCTGCCTCAACATCAGAAAATATGGCGCGTATGAAGTTTCACTTTATGCCTAGCGGGCAAATAGTGAGCGCATGTCACAACAGGAAGAGAGAAATATGAAAGACGCAGCAGCGACAGTGACCTATCTCAAAGACTATCAGGCACCGGCATTCCGAATCGAGAACGTTTCACTCAGTTTCAAGCTTTATGAGGACGGTGCTGAAGTAACAAACCTGATGCAGGTTTCTCGTGTAGACGCTTCGTCGCAAGATTCACTTTGTCTCGATGGAGAAGAGCTGGAGCTCCGATCGGTTCGTGTGAACGGTGAGTCTTTGGCTGAGACGGCTTACTCGCTTGGTGAATCGACCTTGGTCATCGAGGGTCTGGGTGCGGAGAGTAGCATTGAGATCGTTACCTGGATCAAGCCTCAGGAAAACAAACGTCTGGAAGGTTTGTACAAGTCCTCGACGATGTTCTGTACCCAATGTGAAGCTGAGGGCTTTCGCCGCATTACCTACTACCTTGATCGACCCGATGTGTTGTCGGTCTTTACCACGCGTATCGAGGCAGATAAGGCTCGCTATCCGAATCTGCTCTCCAATGGCAACTTGATTGAGTCAGGAGAATTGGATGGCGAGCGTCATTACGCCGTCTGGAATGATCCGTTTCCCAAGCCGAGCTATTTGTTTGCTCTGGTTGCGGGTGATCTGCATTGTCAGCGTGATACCTTCACAACCATGAATGGTCGTGAAGTGCGTCTGGAGATTTTTGTCGAGCATAAAAACGCCACCAAATGTGACTACGCACTCGACGCCCTGAAGCGCTCAATGCGCTGGGATGAAGAAGTCTATGGTCGAGAGTATGATCTGGACATTTTTATGATCGTTGCGGTCGACGATTTCAACATGGGGGCGATGGAAAACAAGGGTTTGAATATCTTTAATTCATCCTGTGTTTTGGCCAAGCCCGAGACGACGACAGATGCGTCCTATCAACGCATAGAGGCAATTGTCGCGCATGAGTATTTTCACAACTGGTCCGGTAATCGTGTGACTTGCCGGGACTGGTTTCAGCTGAGTCTGAAAGAAGGGTTTACGGTATTCCGAGACTCTGAGTTTTCGGCAGATACCAATTCACGTATTGTTAAACGGATCGAGGACGTAAACGTTTTGCGTACGGCGCAGTTTGCAGAGGATGCGGGTCCGATGTCGCATCCGGTTCGTCCTGAGTCCTATATGGAAATCTCAAATTTCTACACCCTTACGGTCTACGAAAAGGGAGCAGAAGTTGTACGTATGCTGCATACTTTGCTTGGCTCAGAGACTTTCCGAAAGGGTTCGGATTTGTATTTCTCCCGACACGACGGACAGGCGGCGACAACCGATGATTTTGTTGCTGCAATGGCAGAAGTCTCGGGTCGCGATCTGACTCAGTTTAAGCGCTGGTATTCGCAAAGCGGCACGCCTCGAGTGGAGGTAACCGGAACATATGAGCCGGAAGCGCAAACTTACACCTTGAGCTTCAAACAGTCTTGCCCGCCAACGCCTCAGCAGGAGACGAAGGAGCCTTTCGTTATTCCGATAGAATTGGGCTTGCTTGATGCGAATGGACAGGACCTCCCCTTATCCTGTTTTGGCAATCAGACCACTGCCGTGTTTGAGTTGACTGAAGCGCAGTCGGAATTGGTGTTTCGAGGTATTCCTTCTGAGCCGATTCCTTCACTGTTGCGCGGTTTTTCAGCGCCAGTCAAATTGCATTTTCCGTACACCCAGGAGCAGTTGCTGTACTTGATGGCCCATGACAGCGACGGCTTTAATCGCTGGGATGCAGCCCAGAAACTTGCAGTGGATGAGTTGCAAGGAATGACCGAAGCATTGGCTTCAGGAGCAGTGGCTCAATTGTCACCTGCCTACATTGAAGCGATGCGCGGCATTGTTCGCAACGAGCAGCTGGATAAGGCAATGGTGTGCAAACTCATGCTGCTTCCTAGCGCATCGTATTTGATTGAGCTTGCATCGGAGGCAGATGTCGATGCAATTTGTAATGCGCGAGATTTGGCCAGGAAACAACTGGCGTTCGCATTACATTCTGAGTTGTATAACTGCTACCAACGCAATGCCTGGGACGAGCAGGGTGGTTTGACTTATGCAGACATGTCCAAGCGTGGCTTGAAGAATGTCTGCTTGGGTCTGCTCAGTGCAAATGCTGATGAGGATTTTATTGCGTTATGCAGAAAGCAGTTTGTTGAAGCCTGTAATATGACGGATCAACTGGGAGCCCTGGCTGCCATGATTGCCTCTGCGAATAAACAGGATGCAGATGATCTTTTGGCGAGGTTTTATGAGCAGTGGAAGGATGATGCGCAGGTCGTTGAATTGTGGTTGTCGGTGCAATCATCCAGTTCTGACTTTGCAGATTTGTCGCACATTCGTAGATTGATGGAGCACGAAGCCTTCGATTTTCTTAACCCGAACAAATTGCGTTCAGTTGTTGGAGCTTTCGCTGGACAGAATCTGAAGTATTTCCACGCTTTGAATGGAGAGGGTTATCAATTTTTGGCGGACCAGATTATCAAGTTGGATGATCAGAACCCGCAAATTGCTTCGCGGCTTGCAACGCCGTTGACACGATGGCGCAAGTATTCACCGGCAAGACAAACTTTGATGACGGCGCAGTTGAAGCGTATCCATCAGAAATCCTCTCTCTCCAAGGATTTGAGGGAAATCGTGGAAAAAAGTTTGCCCTAGGTCTTTTGCGAATCCGATCTAAAACAAAAGAGCTGAATGCCTTGGTATTCGGCTCTTTTGTTTATTTCTTACGCCAAAACAGAGGCTTAACTTAGAATCTTGCAAAGTTTTATAAC
>DAITOW010000043.1:0-13777 GCA_036833965.1 Oleiphilaceae bacterium | reverse complement strand
TCGGTGAGATCCCTCTGAACATCTGTCAAAGCCTTGTTTTGCTTCATATAAGCCCAGCCAAGAAAACCGAACAACACCAGAGTCAGGGCAAAACTGCCAACAAACAGGGGGGCGCTGCCCTTGACTCCGGAGCCACAGTCTTTTTCGACTGGCGTACTTTTAGGCTTTTGCTTTTTTGATTTAGAAGGTGTTGCTCGCGATTGAAAACGATCAAGCTCATCCCGTTCAGGGCGCAGACCATCCATAATATTCCTCGATTTTCTTATTAATTTCAGCGAACTTGATTCTAACTTGCATAAGCAGATTTCTAAATAGCATTTGCATGGTATTCACTGGCTGAATAAGATATGCGACTTTCCTGAAACAGACCGCATTTCCTGCATAACAAGGAGCAACATGATGCAAGTAACCGTTGGTATTATTATGGGCTCTACCTCTGACTGGCCCACGATGGAACATGCAGCGAATATGCTCGACGAATTGGGCGTTAGTTATGAGACCAGAGTAGTTTCAGCCCACAGGACGCCAGATTTACTTTTCGAATACGCTGAAACCGCCGAAGAGAGAGGCATTCAGGTCATCGTGGCGGGCGCAGGCGGCGCAGCGCATCTTCCGGGCATGGTCGCTTCTAAAACATCACTGCCTGTTCTGGGCGTACCGGTACAATCAAAGGCACTCAACGGTTTGGACTCACTCCTGTCGATTGCTCAAATGCCTGGAGGCATAGCAGTTGGAACGCTTGCCATCGGTACAGCAGGCGCTAAAAATGCAGGACTTCTGGCAGGACAAATAGTCGCACTACACGATGAAGAAGTTCGCAACAAGCTCAAGGCATTCAGACAGAAGCAAACCGAAGCGGTTCTGTCCCAGGCAGACCCAAGAGGCTAGACAATGAAAACCATAGGCGTTCTCGGTGCAGGACAACTCGGCCGGATGCTTGCACTGGCAGGCTTACCACTGGAAATGAAATTCCAGTTTTTTGATACAAGCGGCAGTCCGAGCGTTGGACTGGAACCTACGTTTGTTGTGCCAAACAACCCGCTGCAAAGCGACGAGCTAAAGACGTTTCTTGATCACTGCGACGTGATTACCTATGAGTTTGAGCATCTTCCGTTGGAACTCACCCAATACATTGAAAACAATCACACACTCTACCCTCCATCAAAATCCATTGAGATTTGTCAGGATAGAGCCAAAGAAAAGTCCTTGTTTGACCAACTCAGAATCCCGACAACAAAATATCGGATCGTCAATTCTGAAGCAGAGTTATCTTCGGCAATTACCGAATTGGGCTTACCTCTCGTTTGCAAAACAACGACCGAGGGCTATGACGGAAAAGGACAATTTGTACTTCGCGAAAAGAGCGATGCAGGTAAAGCATGGGCCAGTATTGGCGGCCGGACACTGATCGCAGAAGAATTCATAAACTTCTCCAGAGAACTTTCAATCATTGCAGCCAGAAGCGTTTCCGGTGAACTGAAAGTTTATCCCCTGGCAGAAAACCAGCACAATGACGGCATCCTGCGTTACTCAACAGCTCCAGCCCCAAAGGTTGAGCAGCACATTGCTTCTCAAGCAGAACTTTACATCAAGGAACTTCTTGAAGAACTGGGACACGTTGGTGTACTGACACTCGAACTCTTCGAAACAGAAAAAGGACTGATCGCCAACGAAATGGCACCACGCGTCCACAACTCCGGGCACTGGAGCATGCTTGGCGCCAGAAGCAGCCAATTTGAAAACCATGTCAGGGCAATTTCAGATCTACCTCTTGGTGATACCGAGGCTCGAGAACCCTGCTGCATGATCAACCTGATAGGCCACAAAGGTGATATCGAAAGCATTCTGCGGCTGCCCTACGCGCAAGTCCACTTATATGGCAAGGATGAACGCCCCGGACGCAAGCTCGGACACATCAACGTAAGTGCGCCCAGCTATGAGGAGCTTAGATGGCGCGTTGAAAATGTAGTGCAACATTTAAGCGCTTATCCCGAGTTCAAACAGTTGAAAAATATTTAAGCGCCACAATGTAGTACAAAGCATTGCGGTCTACGTAGTAAAAGCAAAAGAAAACAGCGTAGAAATTCAACATGATAGATGCGCATCAGGCTTGGTGATACCATCTCGAAGCTTGAAAACTTGAACACCCGATAATCTGACACAACAGTGGAGACGCCTAATGGCTATCGAACTACCAGAACTTCCTTATGCAATCGATGCACTTGCACCACACATCTCTCAAGAGACGCTAGAGTTTCACCACGGCAAACACCACAAGACGTATGTCGATAAACTCAACGGCATGATTCCTGGCACAGAATTCGAAGGTAAATCCCTGGAAGACATTATCAAGACATCTTCCGGCCCGGTTTTCAACAACGCGGCACAAATTTGGAACCACACATTCTACTGGAACTGCCTAAGCCCGAATGGCGGTGGCGAGCCGACTGGCGCAGTTGCAGATGCGATCAACGCTGCATTTGGTTCTTTCGCAGAATTCAAGACCGCGTTCAACGATCGCGCAGTAAACAACTTTGGCTCAAGCTGGACCTGGCTAGTGAAAAATGCCGACGGCTCCCTGGAAATTGTTAATACGTCCAATGCAGGCACACCAATGACTGATGGACAAACTGCACTTTTGACCGTTGACCTTTGGGAACACGCTTACTACATCGACTACCGTAACGCTCGCCCAACCTACCTGGACGCATTCTGGGCACTGGTTAACTGGGACTTCGTTGCGGCGAATCTTGGCTAATTACTTAGTTCACAACATAAAAAAACCAGAGCTCTGCTCTGGTTTTTTTATGTTTGCTACTTGCTAAATCAGTCCAGTTAACTCGACCAATAAACTGCTGAATGAACAGCCAAAACGCCTATCGAACCTTCATACCATTGTACAAAGTATCAACTGCCGGCTTCTCGAGCTTTTCAAGCTCTTCAGGATCCTCGCCCTGCGCAGCTTTAAGATCAAGATTCAACTGCCAAAGCTGATCAAATTTCTGATCTGTCACCGCACGTGTTGCCGCCTTGTCACGCAAAATAGTTGGCCTCAAAAAGACCAACAAGTTTTGTTTGGTCACTACTTCTGAGGTACTTCTGAACAACGCTCCCAACCAGGGGATGTCTCCCAACAGAGGAACTTTACTCTCACTCATCCGTACATCATCACGAATCAAACCGCCAAGAACGATCGTTTCACCATCATCAGCAAGCACATTGGTTTTGATTTGCCGCTTGGTCGTAATGATGTCTGCACCAGCTGTGGAAGGAGAAACCCCTGAGATCTCCTGCTCAATCTCCAGACGGACCAGATCGCCTTCACTAATGCTCGGCGTCACAATCAATTTCACACCTACATCTTCACGCTCAATCGTGGTAAACGGATCAGAAGTACCTGCACCCCCGCCACTGGATTGGCCGGTAATAATCGGAATATTTTCACCGACAATAATCGAAGACTCCTGATTATCCATGGTAATGACTTTCGGAGTCGAAAGAACATTTGCTCCGGCATCGCCTTCCAGCGCCTGAACCAATGCCCCCCAACTAACGCCATTGCTTCTTGTATCGCCGACACCAACAGTCAGACCAGTGGAGGGACTGCCCAACAAACTTGGGTCCAGATCGCCATTAGGATCGTTGTCTTTGTCAATCAATGCACCAAGCAAATTCGCAGCACTCAAACCAATCTCATTAAAGTTAGTGAACGCACCGGGAATTGAAGCCCCTGCATCATACAACGCCCACTGAATGCCCAGCTTGTTATCTGTATTGTCCTGAATTTCAACAATCGCCGCTTCGATAAGAACCTGTGCACGACGCACATCAAGCTCTTCGATAACACCCTCGAGCTCTTGCAGCAGAGAAGGCTCGGAGCGGATAACCAGAGCATTCAAAGCTTCATCTGCGTAGACACTCGCCTCGACCTTGGAAGCAGCCTGCCCCTTTTCAGCGGCCTCTTCACTGGCGATGGCGCCCATCAACCCACTCAGCAACTCGGCAATTTCTTCTGCGTCAGCATGCTTCAGTCGAATTACCTTGGTCTTGCCACCGGTAGATGAAGGCTGATCCAGCTTGGAAATCAAACCGCGCATTTTCTCCCGGAAAGGCTCGTCTCCCCGCAAAATCAAACGGTTACTACGCTGATCAGCAACCACCGAAAACTTGTTGGCACCCTTGCCTTGAGCACCTTGCCCAAGCTCACTTGGCGCCAACTCCTCAAGCAATTTAACCATGTCGCCGACCCAGGCTTCCTGAAGCTGAATCACTTCAAGCTCATATTTGGACGGGCTATCCAGCTCTTTGATGATCTGGCTGATGCGCTTAATGTTTGCGACATGGTCGCTGATAATCAGGGCATTCGCTGCTGCAACACCCGCTAGGTGGCCGTATTTAGCGACCATCGGACGGAGAATAGGCACAAGCTCCAGAGCATTTGCGTTATCTATCTGAATCACACGAGTAACGATTTGTTCATTCGGCGTCTTGCCGATCAACCGTGGATTGTCAGCCTCCTGCTTTGCATCGTTTTGCTGAACAATCTTGATGACTTCCGTACCCGGAATAGCAGCAAAACCATGCACCGCCAGTACAGACAAGAACATCTCATACACTGCATCCTTGTCCATAGGGGCATTGGAAACAACCGTAACCTTGCCCTTCACTCGGGGATCGATAACGAAGCTATAGCCTGTGATATCAGCAACCTGAGTAACGAAAGCTCTAATGTCAGCATCTTTCAGATTAACCTGCCAGGTCTGCTCCTCGGCATGGGTGAAAAGTGCGACAGAAAACAACAAGGATAGAAGAAGTGCACGCACAACTGCTTGTTTATACTTATTCACGGTTAATAACTCGTTATTTAATATTGTGATTATCTGATTCTCAGTTTAACGGATAATTGACAAAAAAACTGGCTCCATCTCGCACTACCTCAACCTCTATCGATCCTTGCTGGTAGATCGTGCGCATCATTTCCTTGTCCTGCTCTATATCCCCCAGGGTATGTCCGTTTACGGAACGAATGACATCCCCTTTTTGCAAATTCATGCCCGAAAGCATCGGATTATTGCCCTTAAACACATACCCGCCTTCTTCCGCAAATCCCAGGCCAACTGAATTAAGTGCCTGCTCCGGATTCTCTGAAAGTCGCGCTGTTGCCTCTTCGATAAAGTCCTCCGGGGTGCGAATATCTTGCGCGGGAGCCGGCTCCGGGCGCTCTACCTCTGCAATCATAACCGATTGATTTTGCTCATCGAAATAGAGGGCCTCGTAGGCTCCATTGCGGTCAAGCAGAACCCGATCCGCATATACCTCGGCCAATTTGACACCACCCGGCAAGGTATCGCCGATTCCATAGTATTCTGCCGACTTACCAATCTCTTCAATAATCGCGCCCGATTTACCGCCATCAACACCGGTAAACACGCCCTTTAACAGCAAGCGAAGCTTTGTCTTTGGTGCTTCTTTGGGCTTCTCGACCTGCACCGGCGCCAAACCCATCTCACCAAACAAATGATAACGGTCGATTGATCTTACGACCCGCTTTGTTCCACCCATTTCAACATCACGGGTCCCGAACTGTGTTGGTATCGCTTGCTGCTTATCCTCCAGGATGAACCACACCAGCTTCGCTGCCCAAAAAGCGAGGTATACGGTAAACAAAATCCCGCTTATCAGGGTCAGTCTGGAAACCCACTTCGATGTTTGTTGCTGCTCCATCAACGCGCTCATTTCGGTGCACCCAACTTGCGAGGAATAGGCTTTTTCACTTTAAAAACAACATCCGTCTCGCTGGAGTTTGCCGACCAAGGCTCATTAGCTACATCCAAAACCCTGCGTGTTACCTCCCACAGAGCATCGCCATCGGCAGACCACGTCCCGCGCATTGTATCGAAGCTTGCGTCCTGATCACGGATACCCAGCACAATTGCACCATCGGCCTGCGTCACTAATGCACCACTGAACGCAGGCAAAACCCTATCATGCATTTCTCTTCCGGCAGGATAACTTACAGCGCCACCATCCCAGCTAAAGCGTCCTGAAATACGATCAACCGTGCTGCTTTTTACTTCCACCGACAACCCTTTCGCCACCAACTCTCCATCCACGGTCAGTCTTTGAGCCCGTAAAAAAGGATTTAGCTTGCCAAGCTGCAAACTCAGATCGTCAATCCGCAATTGTTGTTTGGTCAATCCGACCTCCAAAACTGACGTCAATTTGCCCGCCGTTGAATTCACGCTGAGAGAAACCGGCAACACACCTGTAAACACGCTTGCCAGAGCAACATCCCAGGACAAAACGCCCTCAAGATGACGAAACGCAATATGGGCGCGACCATCCCACAAAGTACCATCAAACGATTTCGCAATCACACCCGTTGACTGAGCCTTTGTCGCAGGCGCAATAACATGCTTCCAGGCAATACTGGCCGGCAAATTTGCGACAAGAAACCCTGCAAAGGCAATCACAAAAACAAGAATGAACAGTAAAGACTTTTTTATCACGAGATTATTATTCTGATAGCTACTCTATTAACGACAAACCGCTGACGAACCGTTTTATCAAAGACCCGTCATTACAGACTATTTGAGTTCCGAATACCACCACCTTTGGCGCATTTTAAGAGGATATGGAGAAACTTCCGTGAACAACATGCAAAAAAAAGCCCCGGCAAGTGCCGAGGCTTTTTATTAGCACAGGGTAGCTATTACATCATGCCGCCCATTCCGCCCATGCCACCCATGTCTGGCATTGCCGGCGCTGGGTTATCTTCCACAACTTCAGTGACCATACATTCGGTCGTAATCATCAAACCAGCAACAGAACCTGCAGCCTGAAGAGCTGTGCGGGTTACTTTAGCCGGATCAAGAATACCCATCTCGATCATATCGCCGTACTCGCCAGTTGCTGCATTGTAACCAAAACTGCCTTCACCCTGCTGGATCTTGTCGCTAACAACAGAGCCTTCACCACCCGCATTTTTGACGATCTGACGCAAAGGTGCTTCCATCGCACGACGCAACAGATTGATACCAACGTTTTGATCTTCGTTGTCACCTTCCAAATCGGCAATCGCCTGAAGAGCGCGGATCAAGGCAACACCACCACCAGGAACCACACCTTCCTCTACTGCTGCACGCGTAGAATGAAGCGCGTCTTCAACACGAGCCTTTTTCTCTTTCATTTCAACTTCAGAACCAGCGCCCACCTTGATAACGGCAACACCGCCAGCTAACTTTGCAACACGCTCCTGAAGCTTCTCACGATCGTAATCAGAAGAGCTTTCTTCGATTTGCTTACGAATCTGACCAACACGAGCTTCGATGTCCGCAGCCTGACCAGCACCATCAATGACAGTCGTGTTTTCCTTGCTGATATTTACACGCTTCGCAGTACCCAAATCTTCAAGCGTTGCATTTTCAAGGGATAAACCAACCTCTTCCGAGATCACTGTCGCGCCCGTGAGAACGGCAATATCCTGAAGCATCTCTTTACGACGATCGCCAAAGCCAGGCGCCTTAACAGCCGCCACTTTCACGATACCGCGCATGTTGTTCACAACCAGTGTTGCAAGCGCTTCACCTTCAACATCCTCTGCAATGATCAACAAAGGCTTGCCTGATTTCGCAACATTTTCCAAGACTGGAAGAAGCTCGCGAATGTTTGAAATTTTCTTATCCACCAACAGGATGAACGGGCTATCCAGCTCAGCGCTCATATTGTCCTGATTATTGATGAAGTAAGGAGAAAGGTAACCGCGATCGAACTGCATACCTTCTACAACATCCAACTCGTCTTCAAAGCCGCTACCTTCTTCAACAGTGATAACGCCTTCTTTACCAACCTTTTCCATCGCTTCAGCGATGATGTTACCTACGGAACTATCACTGTTTGCAGAGATAGTACCTACCTGTGCAATAGACTTGGTATCGGTGCATGGCTTTGCAAAACCCTTGACCGCTTCAACTGCAACCGCAACACCCTTGTCGATGCCGCGCTTGAGGTCCATTGGGTTCATGCCAGCAGCTACGGCTTTCAAACCTTCGTTGACGATCGCTTGCGCCAGAACTGTTGCTGTTGTGGTACCGTCACCGGCAGCATCATTGGTTTGGGACGCAACTTCTTTCACCATTTGCGCGCCCATGTTTTCAAACTTGTCTTTCAGCTCGATCTCTTTCGCTACGGATACACCATCTTTTGTTACGGTCGGCGCACCAAATGACTTATCCAGTACTACGTTACGACCTTTTGGGCCAAGAGTTACTTTTACCGCATCGGCCAGAACGTTTACACCTGCAAGCATACCCTTGCGAGCTGCATCACCAAATTTCACATCTTTTGCTGTCATATTTCTAAATCCTGTTTACGTATATTGAGTCGTAATAAGTCGAAAATTTGAAGATTCTTAGGCTTCGATAATGCCGTAAATTTCGCTTTCAGCCATGATCAACAGCTCTTCGCCATCGATTTTCACGGTATTACCAGCGTATTGACCAAAAACAACGGTATCGCCTACTTTAACTGCCATAGCCTGCAGTTCTCCGTTGTCGAGCGCCTTGCCCGAACCCACAGCCACAACCTCACCTTGTGAAGGCTTTTCTGCCGCACTGCCTGGCAACACAATACCTCCAGCAGAGGTGGTTTCTTCTTCTTTGCGACGTACAACAACACGATCGTGTAATGGACGGATTTTCATCTCAATGATTCTCCTAACAGGTTATCAATCCGATTTAAATGCTCTCTTTCGAGAAAGTTTTTTAGACGCGCTCTATTTATTGAGCGCGTGAATCTAGGTGAGGGGTTAATTTGGGCGACCCCATCCCATTTCAAGGGGTGAATGCATAATTTTTTTCTTTTCTAGGAATCCGATGGCTTATTCTTTATTTCGACATACTCCGCATCAATCACCACATTGCCATTTTCCGATTCAACATGTGTTTTGCGATACTGAGCCTGCGCATCACCATAGGCTTGGTAGTTTGTCTGATAATTTGCCTGGCCGGTTACAACCATGCGCTTCGCCAGCCCTTTTGCCAACTCCCTGCGCACCGCCGGACTCAACAAAGCAAAGCCAACCGCATCGGTGACAAAACCCGGCGTCAAAAGCAACGCTCCGGCAACCGCAAGCAGCAACCCTTCCCCTATTTCGGAAACAGGAAGCTCGCCATACTGTGCCTTCTGCTGTGCCCGCATTAAGGTACTCAGCCCCTGTTTCTTCAATAAATTAACACCAATAATGGCCGTCAATAACACCAATCCAATCGTGTACCAGGCACCGATCAGTGAACCCACCTTGATCAGAATCAACATTTCAAGAATGGGCATCACAATAAAAAGAACAAACAAAATGCGCACGCGCGAACCTTTCCAAAATAAGCTTTATTCTTTAGATTGGGTCACCTGTCATGAATTCAAGGTTTCATATGGATCTAGACTCTCAACAAGCACAAGCCATTCTGGCAACCATCAGCGCAATCCCCGCAGGTCGGCTCAGTACTTACGGGCATATCGCCAAAGCTGCCGGCTTCCCCAGCAATGCCCGACTCGTCGGACAGATCCTTAAGAACCTGCCTGAGGGTTCGCAAATCCCATGGTTTCGGGTCATCAACGCCCAAGGACAAATCTCGTTTCCTTCAAATTCATGCGACTTTCAACGCCAGCTCGCAGCGCTTCAGGCAGAGGGTCACCCCGTGAGTCTGGGCAAGCACTATCTCGCCAAAAACCTTTGGCCATAAACTACCTTTTCGCGCTTTCGATCCGAGGCATTATGTGAACGGGCACGCAGCGTACGTTTCTTTACAATTTGTCCCGAATTCTTGGCTAGAGTGAAAGTATAACGATCAATTTTGCGTGGTCGCATCCTAGCCCGACCAACGGTTAACGATCTTTGCCCGAGACGCCGTAGGCTCCTTAGCCAAAAGCAATCAGCGCCTGTCCCGGGCATGCCACGCAGAGTTATTAAAATAAAGAAGCGGGTATTCAGGATCCAACAATGACTCATCAAAGTCTTATACGTTCACAGATAAAGCAACACCTGAACGAGCAAAACGCACATTTAACGCCTTTGATTAAAGCTGTCAGCGAGGCTTTTGATCAGTCTGATGCAGACAAGCGCGAACTCGAAAAAACAATCCGAAGGAAGCAGGCCGAACTGCAGAAACGAAACGCGGAGCTGAATGCCCAGGTGCGCGAACTGCAAAAAACCAAGACGGCCTTGCAAGAATCCTATTCGCTTCTTCAAACAAGTTTGAGCTCAACCTACGACGGCCTGTTTCTGATCGCCAACAATGGCTCGATCCGCCTGACGAACCCGAACTTCAACAAGATGTTCCGCATCAACACGTTCAACGCAGGACTCTCCCACATCAGCGACTTTGTTGAGCATACCCAAACTCTGGTATGTGATAACGATGCATTTGGCAAAGCATTACGCCGTTCTCTCGAGACACCTGAACGCAGTGAGAACATTGAACTCAAAACCCAGGATGGGCGCTGGATAGAAGCACATTCCAAAGCACACTGGCATGATAACGAAATCGTCGGTCAGGTCTGGAGTTTTCGTGATGTAAGCGCACTAAAACTCAAGGAAAAGGAAGCTGAGCACCGCACCTTACATGATTTCCTGACCGGTTTACCGAATCGCCGATCCCTTCTTAATCGTTTGAGAAAGGCCACGGATGATGCGAGACATAACAGCAACGATGTTGTGGTCATGTTCATTGATCTGGATGGTTTCAAGGATGTAAACGACTCCCTTGGCCATAGCGTTGGCGATTCACTGCTGATTGAAGTCGCACGACGAATGGAAAGCAAGCTGCCACGCAATGCCACTCTCACCCGTCATGGCGGGGATGAGTTCGTTGCCATACTGACCCGCCAGCAAGGCTTGCACGAGGCGCACGCATATTCCGAGAGAATTTTAAGTTGCTTTAGTGCGCCCTATCATATTGGCAAGCAAGATATTTACATGAGTGTGAGCATCGGTATTGCCAACATGAAGGATCAAGGCGCAGACCCGGATCGCCTGATTACTTGCGCAAATCTGGCGATGACCCAGGCCAAGAAACAAGGTTCGAACATTTACCAACTTTATGATGCGTCAGCATCCTTGCAATGCGAACACCGTTTGCGTATCCGTAACGAGATCAATCAGGCGCTTGAACAGGATCAGTTTGAGCTCTTCTTCCAACCCAAAATTTGTTTGGAATCAGGCACGATAAAAGGTGCCGAGGCACTTATTCGTTGGCGCATGCAAGATGGCAGTTTCCGCAGTCCAATGGAGTTCATCCCGATTGCAGAGGAAAGCGGACAAATTATCCCCATTACTCAATGGGTCATTCGCAAGTGTTGTGAATATCTGAACGACTGGATGCCCCATCTGGACAGCGACTTCGTGCTTGCGCTGAACATTTCAGCTAAACACTTTCAGCGCGGCCTACTTCAAACTCATGTTGCTGAAGTTCTGAAAGAAGTAAAAACACTGCCCTCGATGCTTGAACTGGAGGTAACCGAAACGGCGATCATGGATGACATAGATCTGGCCGTATCGACGCTGAAAGAACTGAAACGTCTGGGCATCCGAACGGCAATTGACGACTTCGGCACAGGCTATTCGTCGCTCAACTATTTACGCAAACTTCCGATTGAAGTGCTCAAAATAGATAAAAGCTTTATCGATGAAATTCTTGAATCTTCCGAAGACAGAACCCTGGTCAAAGGCATTATCGATATGGTGCATGCTCTGGGAATAGAGGTTGTCGCGGAGGGCGTCGAAAACCACGAGATGGCCGTTCTTCTGCAAAATATGAATTGCGATTTGGTTCAGGGCTACCACTATTGTCGCCCGATTGCTGACAAGGACTTCCTGAACCTGATTAAGGAGAGTTTATGCTACATCTGAGCTTTACCCAGCAACTCTGCCATGTTGCCAAGATAAAAGTCGGCAATGCTGCCAACGATGCAATCTTTGGCTCACTCAACGCCGATGAGGAAAAAGCTTTGCATCAGAAGCAGGCAGATGTTTCTAATACAGCCTATTCAGCTCTTCGCGACCTGGCCCAGCGCCTGCTCAATCACAAGACTTAAACGTCCTTAAACTCGGCGTGACGCTGGATCCAGTAAATCAGCAGCAACACGGGCAAGCCCATACAACTGGCAATAAGGAAAAAACTCGAATAACCAAGGTTGTCGACCATGCTCCCCGAATAGCCACCTATTACCTTTGGCAACAAGGTCATCAACGAACTGAAAACTGCATACTGAACCGCAGTAAAAGACACATTGGTAAGACTGGACAAAAATGCGATAAACGCAGCGCTCGCCAGTCCTGCCGTTAGGTTATCCGCAGAAATCACCAAATATAAAAGTTCTATATTATGCCCGGCCTTGGCCAGCACCATGAATAGCAGATTCGTCAATACAGTAAGAATCGCACCCACATAAAGCATGCGGATCACACCATAACGCACTGACAACACACCACCCAAAAATCCTCCGGCAATTGTCATGAACAGACCAAAGGTTTTTACGACGCTCGCAATTTCAGTCTTGGAAAAACCGATATCCTGAAAAAACACATTGGAAATAACGCCCAACACAATATCGGAAATACGATAGAATCCGACAAAGACCAGCAACAACATCGCGAGGCGCAAACCATAGCGCTGAAAAAATTCCTGTACCGGCTCGACATAAGAGTCATGAATCAGCTGCTTCTCATATAAGGGAGTAAAAGACGCCAGACGGATAAATAAGCTGACAGCCAACACGCCAGCAAGCAAACGCAGTGACTCAATCAGAAAATTAGCAAGAGTTGCGTTATCCAGCGAGGCGCTTAGTTCAGCTTTGAGTGCGCCAGCAGTTTGCGAACCCACAACATATAAAAAGACAAATAGCGCCACGCTAAGTACAAACAAACAGAGAAAACGCAAATACTGGCCGGACGTATACTGTTGCAAATTGATCGAAGAATTTTCAGGTTCACTTACCAGAAGCGTTGTAAGCAAACCCACCAGCATAACCATAGACATTGCCAGGTAAGTAAACCGCCAGGCCTCATAAGAATAAGCATCCGCAGTCGATCCAAAGTAACTGGCGAGCACCAAAGCACCCGCGCCGGAAGTCAGCATGCCAATTCGATAACCGGCAATATATGTAGACGACATAAGTGCCTGTAAATCTACGCCGACCGATTCAATCCGGTAGGCATCAATCACAATATCCTGCGTAGCCGAAGAAAAGCCAAGTAACACCACAGCAAAGGCCATAACACTCAGCGCATTTTCCTCTGCCGGATTCACCAGTGCAATCATGGCGATCGCCAGCATCACCGAGAGCTGGGAAACCAATAGCCAGGCCCGACGACGACCGAGTTTTCTGCTTAAAACCGGCAAAGGCAGACGGTCTATCAAGGGCGCCCACAAAAACTTGAAGGAATACGCCAGTGCAGCCCAACTGAAATACGTTACGGTCGAGCGCTCGACGCCCGCCTCCCGCAACCAAAGCGATAGGGAAGAAAAAATAAGTAATAAAGGGACGCCGGCGGAAAAGCCGAAAAACAGCATCGACACGACTCTTGGATGCTTGAAGGATTGCAGAGACTGCCGCCAATCCGAGTGCGCTTGCTGCATGGTTTTATTCTTCTGGTTATTAAAAGTTGTAAGAGGGAGTGATTACTCAATCCCCTCGTTCGCAAATTAAAGCGGGGAGCACGAGCAGCCCGACCTAATCCCTGAAATTATTGAACTGAAGAGGCATCTCAATATCAGACTCA
>DAITOW010000042.1:0-13859 GCA_036833965.1 Oleiphilaceae bacterium | reverse complement strand
TTTGCCGGGTTACGGATGGCGGGGCTGATGGATCGGGGTTTGATCAGGTAGCCTTTTTCGATCAGTCGTGAGATCACGGGCAAGTACTCAAAGGCGACTTTTCCACTTAATAAGTTCTCGAAATCCGAACAGGTTTCATAGGCATTGAGCATTTGGTGCAAGCCCTGAAGATATAAATAATCCTTGGTAAAGCCGCCGCCTCGAAATACCCGCGCCGTGATCGTAAAGGCCTGTTCGTCCGGGGTATTGAATTCTTCCTTGAGTAGCAAGAAGGTTTCTCGGAAGTCGCCTTGATTCAGCATGGATTGGACAGCGAGCACGCGCAAGGCAAGCACTTTCAGCCGGGGTAAGCTCAAGTTACCGGACAGGTATTCACAGAGAATTGCCAGTCCTTCTTGCGTGGTGGTGTTGATCGGACAACCCAGGCTGAGAATTTTCAGATCTTGCTCCCGCGCGTTCAGTGTCGTGACCAAATGCACACCGATCTCGTGATGCGCCAGAGCCTGAACTTCCCGCTCGGGAATTTGTGCCGCCGAGTTGATCTTGATCGTCGTCCCGCTCACTAGCGCGTTAGCGATCATGCTGTCGCTGAAGGCGATACTGTGCTGAAGTTGTTCGGCCTCTGCAAAATTAGCCAGTACCTCGGCTATTTCACCCGCATTATGCTTTTTACCATCATTGTCCGAGCTGTCCGGAAGGTGAAGGATAAAACGCGCGTTTCTGAGGTCTTTCTTGGTAGGCTCGCCAAAATAACTCAGGCTGCTGTAAAGAAAGTCCTGAGAACCAACAGCGACGACCTGATCAAGCTTGTTGACGTATGAGGTAATCACATCCCGATAGAGCGTGTGCAGATCCTCATCCGGAAGATCCTCAATCGGCAGATTGAACAAGGCGCGCTTCATGTTGAAACTATTAAATTGCGTGTCGCGATACACAAACGATGGACTGACCGAATAATGTGACTCGAAAAAAGCTTCACGCTCTTCCTTGAGATTCACCGGCGCAATGGTCTCAAGGATGTCCAGGTTTTCGACCAGCGCAGCGAGCTCAAGGTCCAGTTTTTTAAGTTGTGTGTTCATAGATGTTGCTCAGTCTCTTGGCGAGCCGCTTGCTTTTCGCCAGGTAGTAGATGATTTTGCATGGTACCTGTCTGTCAGCCTTCCGCTTCTGCGGTGCCAATGAGTAGTTCTTCGTAGCTTAGCTTCAGGTTTCGGATATGCTCGATAGCGATGCGCTGTATTTCACTTCCGGTATCGCTGCTCAGGGCGATACCTAAAACGCGCTGGCATGCCTCAAACGAAAGATGGCTAATCAGGTGCTTGATGATCGGCAATTTGGCGGCACTCATACTGAGCTGCGTACAGCCCATACCGACGAGATACACGACCGCCAGAGGATTTGCTGCAAGCTCCCCGCAAATACTGAATGGCAGATCCAGCTGCCGGCAGCTTTCGGCGATACGATTCAGCTCCCGTAAAATGGCCGGATGCAATGGATCGAACCACTTGCTCACCAAAGGGTTGTTGCGGTCAATGGCCAATAGGTACTGGCTCAAATCGTTACTGCCAATGGAAATAAAATCGAGCTTTGATCGCCATAGGGGTAATAGGGAAATGCAGCTGGGCACTTCCACCATAATGCCTATTTTGGGATTCGGTACACTAAGCCCCTCAGCGCGCAACTCTTCGCGAGTTTGATGGCATAAAGCAACACAGGAATCTAACTGCTCTGTCGATCCGATCATCGGGAAAACCAGATGCAGATCTTCACTTCCTTCACTGGCCCTGAAAATGGCTCGCAGCTGCGTGCTTAACATAGGGATGTTATTGAGCATAAACCGGATGCCACGCAAACCCAGCGCCGGGTTTTCTTCCTGAATGACCGGCAGATAGGGCAGTGCCTTGTCCGAACCGATGTCCAGTGTGCGAATATACACAGGCTTGTTTTGGTACTTTTCAAACAGCTTCGCGTAAATCTCTTGCTGTTCCTGCTCCGAAGGAAGACTGCTGCTCACCATGAATGGAAGTTCTGTTCGATACAGTCCTATGCCTTCTGCGCCGTTGCGCAACCCAGGAGCGATGTCGGATTGTAGCCCCGAGTTCGCCATTAGCAGGACGCGGTGCTGGTCGGAGGTATGGGTGGCAGTGCCCGCATATTTTAGCAACTCGGAGGTCGCAGCTTTCCTGTCACGGATTACACGCTGATATTCTTCCAGCAAACTCTCGTCTGCGCTGAGAATGACCTCTCCGGTATCGCCGTCGATAATCAGAGTGTCGCCTTCGGTGGTCGCAAGCTTGCCCACACCCATGACCGCTGGTATGCCAAGCGCATTTGCAAACACGGCGACATGTGAAAGCGAGGCACCCTCATAACAGACAATGCCGTTGAGCTGGCGAGTATAAAGCTTCGAGATCATCGAGACGCTGATACTGCGTCCTACCAGAATGGTTGGGCCATCGATGAGCCTGGAATCCTGCTCATTTGAGCCCAGCCACAGCTCGTAAAGCTGTTGACCCAAGTGCTCTATGTCTTCATGGCGCGCTTGCAGGTAGGGGTCGCTCATTGCCTTAAAGGCTTCGGACAAGGCAAACACGGCTTTTTTGACTGAGCCCGGAATCGATATGCCGTTGTTGATCTCACCAACCACCTGTTGATTAAATTGCGGGTCTTCCAGCATGAAGCGATAAGCGTCAATCACCGAAGCGAGGCTCTCGCCCAACTCGTTAAGAACCAGTTGGCGCTCGTCTTCCAGTTCTTGCAGCGCCCGCTTCTTCAGCGCTTCCCATGCTTCCAGTTCTGCTTTGATATCTGCAGAAGGTTGGGCGCTGACCGTGCCCAGATCGGGCGCGGTGAAAATATGGCTTTGGCCGATGGCTACGCCAGGCGCACCGGAAATTCCCTTAATAACGCGGTTCGCTTCTTCCCTTGGGTATGCCTGTTGCTTTACAGAAGAAAGTAACAAGCCCAGGTGAATGGCGAGCGTGGATAAAAAGGCTTCCTCACTGGAGCTGAGCAGTTCAGGCTCGCGGCTTTGCACCACAAGGGCACCGCTTATGTCGCCGTTACTGAAAATTGGCACGCCGCAAAAACTGTGGAGTGCCTGTTCATCGGAGCTGGGAACGTAAAAATAATTCGGGTGTTGCGCTGGTTCAATGATGTTCAGGCTTTGGCGGTTTTGCATGACAACGCCCACCAGACCCTGTCCGGGTGGGATAATCACAGGATGGCGGTTGTTCAAGCCGTGTGAGGCAACGAGCGAAAGGCTTTCATCATCCAGTTTCCGATAGAGCGAGCAGACGTCAATGGCAAGCGTTCCGCTCAAACGATCAAGAATATGATTCACCTGTTCGCTAGGCGACTCCTTTAATGCAGCCGATTGAACGATCTGCGTCAAGGCGCGGAGTTGGTCATCGTCAATGCGGGTCATGTTGCGCTGCGCTCTGGGGTGATAAACAGTCTTTTTAATGGACTTTGAGAATGCAGATTTACATGCTTGTCTGGCTTGTGGCAAGAAAATTTTGGAGGTCGGGGAGGAAAAGAGTGCGCATGGCAGTGTGATGCGCTCTTAGACCTCAAAGAGCGGGATTTTTGGTCTGAAAAGGCGTGCTAAAAAAGGGATCAAAGGCCTCTCGGAGAGCAGGTTAGAGTAGCCTTTGAGGTGAGAGTGGTTTCCCACTTACCTCACCAATAGTAGCCCAGATTGAAGCCTGCACCCCATTCATAACCATGCGAGTTAAAGGAGTAGGCGACACCGCCACCAAGCTGTAGATTCGAGTCCAATGCGGTATCGAAGCCGAGTCCTGTGGAGAGGGCGTGTTTACCGCGGTTTTTGCCGCTGAAGGATTGTTTGTATCCCGGTTGGCTAGCCAGCGCGGCATCTATATCGTGCGCGCTGTTTTTTGCGGCGTGCAGGTCAAATTCGTATCGCACAAAAGCCAGAGGAGATATTTTATGTTCGCCCAATTCCTGAAAACGGGCTTTAAGGGCAATACTTGATACGAGAGACTGCGCGCTCGCGTCATCAATGTTCAGCTCAAAACCTGTAGAACCCGATTCCTGAACCTCATCCTGTTTATAGTAGATGTAGTTGATGCCTGCTTCGGGTTGCAGCGACACTACTTCACTTTTGTAGATTGTTTTTCCGATCGCTGCGCCAAGGTAGGTGGTATAACTGTCATAATCGGCTTCTGCCTGACCAGCCGTTGAGCCAACGACAACCAGACGCTGGGATTCATTGTCTGCAAAGCCAACGCCCCAGACGCCGCGTGCTTCCCATCCCGAGTCAAGCGCGAGGCTGCCGTAGGCGCCCATATGGAAAGTGGTGGCCTGAAAACTTTGTTCTGCTTTATCGTGCTCGTCGAGGCTTTGATCGCCAAGCGAGAAATAAGCGCCGATATTGCTGTTTTTTGTTTGCAGAAAATCATGTCCGAAGGTGAGGCTTCCAACTGAGTACTTGTAGGTGCCCAGTCCGTCCTCATCGCCTTCTACTTTACCTTTGATATAACTGGCGTCACCCCAGGATCGTTCAGAGCGGCTTTGGCCAAAATCCAGTTGGTTGCCCACGACGCCTTGTGAGGCCGAAGTGAACGATGGCTGGAAATTCAAAGAACTGATATCGCTCGAAAATGCATTGTTGATCGCTGCCTGCCCCAAAATCGTGTTCAGCATCAGATCCGCATGCTCCATTGATACGGTCATGTTGGAGGAGTATGGCTCCGGGTGGGCGGTATCTAAAGAAGACGCGGTTTGCGCGTTGGTGAGTGTATTTAATGCAGCTTGCACCGCGCTGTTACCATTTTGGTTGGCATTAGCAAGCAGGTTGGCAGAGGAGGTTTGGTTGCTTGTCGTGACGTTTGGTTTGGATGTCAGCGTGCCTGCAACGGCAGTAGGCGCCACTTTTTCAAGTTTGTATGAAACCTGTTGGTTCGCACTGGGTGTAGCAACCTGTGTTGCTTGCAAAAGAGCGGGCATATCTTGCCCTAGGCGCACCGCAACCGTATCGCTGTCGGCCGTTGCGTCGGTTGTTGCAGTGCCACTTTTGTTAAACACCATCACATCATAAACACCATCGCTATTTTCGCCGCCACTTGCATAATCATCTGCGGTTAAACCGGGTGCAAACGCATTCAATTCAACCGTTAAATTAGCCAAGCCGTTTACGGTACTCGCTTCATCGCTAAAGTCCTTATTTCTCGTAAAATAGAGAGCGTCTGCGTAAGTGAAAATTGGCAAGTTTGGATTGCCGGTTGGTATACCAACACTTTTGCCACTAGGGTCTATACGGCTTTCAAATACGCTACTGCCTGAAAACGTAGCGGTGGCCTTAGCATCAGCGCCAAAGCCATCGATACCGTTAAAGTAAAAGGATGAAGGGCGAGTTAGGCGGCTATCGGTTTGTCTGATTGTGGCGCTATTGAAGGTCATCTTGGTAAGCCCGACAAGACCAAAGTCGAAATCACTATCTATCGAAGAGTTATCTACTTTTAGAAGCTTTAAATTATCAAGGTTTTCGCCGTTGTTTTCATTGTGACTGAGTGTCGACCCGTTCTCCAAAGATAGGAATTGGAGGTCGTTCTGAATGTCTACAGAGTCATAATGAAGGTGCGCATTGTCGAGATTGATGTCGAAAGCATAGAGTTTTGAGTTAGAGGAACCGTCTCTGACGCCTTTGACCTTCGTAAGCCCATTCTTGAAGTAAAAGCCTGTTACTCCGTCTGTATTTTCTCCCGTAAACCCGCCCATTGCAGCGCCGATCTCTAATGTGACGGTGTTGTCGCCTTCGAAATAAAAGTTCGCAGCTTGCAGCACGCCGTTTGCCTTGGTGGAGGAAGCAAAGCGGGTGTTTTGGCCTATGTTAATGGTGCTGTTTTTGATGGTAGGGGTCGAGAGTACTAATGATGCCGGGTCATTACCATAGAGCCCTGAAATGTTAATGGTGCCGCCATCAATCACGCTATTAGGGGTTGAGGCGGTTTCTTGTTTCGTGAGTACCACTTTAGAGCCTACAACATTTAGTTCGCTCCCTTGATCCATTTGCAGATAGCCAAAGTCGCGCATGTTGAGTTCGGTTGTGCCATTGATTTCCAACTTGCTGCCAGTATGTAAGTGCAACTTGGTTTCATAAGTGCTTCTACCAAAGGCTCCACCTGGCGCCGTTATTTGATTTTTCGTACCTGTGACATTAATTTCGGCAGCTCCTGCTAGTGTTAGTTGCGCTCCTGTACCGAAGCTTTGATCCAATCTCAGGTGGCCATTGTTCAGATTAAGCTGCCCAGGCGTGGAGCCATTGTTGTAGATGAGAAAATTCTCAATGTAGTCTTTTGCCACAAGGCCGCCTCCTGGGTATTCCGCCATGGAGAAAGCGATGTTATCAATCGTCAGGGAATGAGTGCTGACGTTGTGCCCCTCGGCGACACATGGATTGCATCCTGCGGAACGACCACCACGAAAGGTAAAGATCTCGCCCGTGTTCGTGCCCTGCACACGGATGTTCCGAAACATTGAATCGAGCCCCAAAACGCCTGTGTAAGGAGGGGTACCACCATTCAGGTCTTCCCAGACATCAAAGGTGCCAGGGCCTGTCCAGTAAATGGTGTCGTAGTCGCTTGGTTTGAGCCCGTTAAACAGGACTTGTTGAGTTAGATCGCCGTAAGTGTTGACGCCTGCGGCTGTCGCATTGTATTCATTGGCTAGTGCATTGTTTGAAACGAATACGCCAAAACTGGTCAATCCTCCTACTGCGATATGGACTGCTAGTGATAATGCGGAACGACGAAAACTGCGCATTTGAATTCCCTGTAAGTTATTCTTTTTTCTGCTGTTTAGGATAAAGATCTGCCACCCCTAAGTAAATCAATTTATGCTTATCGCGAGCAGGCTTTTCTGGCATGATGCGTGTTCATTTGACGAACCACCTAGCCAGGATATTCCATGACAGATTCTCTCCCTCCGTGCCCCAAATGCAGTTCCGAGTATGTATATCAGGATCAAAGCATGCTGATTTGTCCGGAATGCGCGCATGAGTGGGATCCAAACAAAGCGGATGAGGATGCAATACAGCTCAAAGACGCAGTGGGGAACGATCTGGCCGAAGGCGATAAGGTGACTCTAATCAAGGATTTAAAGGTTAAGGGCACCTCAACGGTATTGAAAGTGGGCACCAAGGCAACGATCAAGCGTTTTGTGGATGGCGATCACGACATTGATTGCAAGGTCGATGGCGCTGGTGCGATGATGCTGAAATCCAAGTTCGTTAAGAAGTCCGGCTAGGCGTATTGCCCGAAAGGGATGAGCAAAGAACTAGTAAAAAGCTGGCAAAAAGGAGACAACATTCAGGGACGAGAATAACAACAATAGAAGGTCTGAATTTTATGTCACTTAAAGAAGAAGCTTCGGGCAAGAGCTCCGCAAAAAGCTCGGTAAAAAGTTCGGCAAAAAACTCGGTAAATTTCCGGGATTATTTGAGCAAAGAGGAACTTGCCGAGTTGCGAACCGCACGCAATGCAAAGGCGCTGTGGATGTTCGTTTTTAACTGGGCGGTGATTATCGCCTGTTTTGCAGTGTTGGCCTCTACCGCGCACTGGCTGGTTAAGGTGCTGGCCCTGTTTCTGTTAGGCGGGCGACAGCTTGGTTTGGGTATTTTGCTGCACGAATGTTCTCATCAGGCGTTTTTCAGTTCGGTTCGCCTGAACCGCTTTATAGGACATTGGTTTGCCGGTATGCCGATGCTGATACCTTTTGATTTTTACCGTCCTTATCATCTAAAGCACCACGCAAAAACGGGCACGAAAGAAGATCCGGATCTACCCAATATTGAACAGTACCCCGTGAGCAAGGCGAGCTTTGTAAGAAAGCTTGCTCGCGATTTTGCGGGTTTGTCGGGTGTGAAGATGCTCTACGGCATGTTGTTTTTTGTTTTGCCGGGGCGGCAGGGCAGCACTGTGTCGCTCGGCACGAATGAGGAAGATGGTGCTTACAATCAGTCGGCTTTAAAGAACTACTCGCAGGTCGCTGCATTTCACTTGGCAGCATTTTCCCTGTTCTATGTGCTGGGACAGCCGCTGCTCTACTTGTACTGGTGGGTGGCGTTTATCTTTTTCTATCCGTTTATTGTCCGTTTGCGTCAGGTTGCAGAACATGGCGCGATGCCTGCCAAGGCTTCTGAGGATGTGCGCGACACCACACGAACCACGATTGCCCGTTGGTGGGAGCGAGCCTTGTTCGCCCCGAACTTCGTGAACTATCACTGTGAACACCATTTTTTGCCAACTGTACCGAGTTACAATCTCCCGAAAATGCATCGTTTGTTGGCTGCAAGGGGATTTTACCAAGGTAAAGAGGCAGCCTTGGTGAGTAAGGGCGGGTATCTCGAAATTGCGCGTTTGGCGGCGTCAGCCTGAAAGTTTGGTCGTCTCCTGGTTGATCGTTTGGCGGGACTGCATTCTGTGCAGTTCTTCCTGCTGGCTTTGACCAATGGTTTCAATATGATGCCTGTTTTTACCGCTTTTCTTTGCGGCGTAGAGCGCGTGATCCGCCCGGTCGAGCAGGGTCAGTTCGCTGTCGCCTGCGACAGCCAGGGTAGAGCCGATACTTACTGTGACCTTTCTTCCCGGAATGAACTCATAATCGCGAATAGTATTCAGAAGTTTTTCGGCGACAATGTTGAGCCCTTCAATCGAAGTGTTGCTGATCACTACGATAAATTCTTCTCCACCCCAGCGGCCAGCCAGATCGACATCCCGGATACTGCCGCTGATTAATGACGACAAGCTGGCGAGCACGCGGTCTCCCTCGAGATGGCCGTAAGTGTCGTTGATCTTTTTGAAATCATCGATATCCAGAATCAAAATCCCGGGTGTTACTTTTTCACGTTTGCGTCGCTCAAGCTCCAGTTTTATGCATTCCTTGATGCGATAACGGTTCCAGAGCCCGGTGAGCTGGTCTTTGCGATACAGTTGCTCAAGTTCTTTGGCGCGTTGTTCCAGATAGCGCTCATTCACCGATTTTTCGAGGTTAAAAATCGCAATGAAAAACAGGGTCAGGGAGAATGCAGCGGCAAAGCTTTGAAGTTTTAACAGGCTCTCGATTTGTGACTCGTCAGCAAACGGCCCCAGAGAGTGCCAGGTAGCGTAAATCGCTACCGACAATACTGCGAGCTGCACGGTAAAGACGAGCCTTTGGCCGTAGCGAAAAAGAACAGCAAATAAAATGGGAACAGGCAAATAAACAGAGAAACTGACCAGTTCTGAAAGCTCGACCAGGCCAAATGCAATCATGGTAATTGCCACGCTGTATAACGTTGCCAACACCAGAGCAACGACAGAGGATTCATCAAAGCGTGGTTCGGAGTAAAGCCAGGAAAGCAAAAAGGGCGTGAAGGTGAGCACGCCAACGGCATCGCCCAAAAACCAGGTCATAAACACGGATCCGATCGCATCACTGGCAACATGCCCGAACAACCAAAGCCCACCGCAGCCCCAAAGCGCACTCAGAATAGAGCCGAGGAGAACGCCAAAAAAGAGAAAATAAGCAAGAGCCCGACTGGACGACAGGATGTGTTGTGTATTGGCATAGTAGCGGATCAGTTGAGCGCAAAGCACCACGGCAAGCACATCGCCGATACCATTCATGGTTGCCGAAGCAATGGCACTGAAGATGGCGGCAAAGGATTCAGTCGAAAAATAGGCCCAGATGTTACCTAAAAATGCACCGGCGAAGACTCCGGGCCAAACGGACGGACCAAACTTGAGTGCGAGGGCGAGCATGACGCCCGAGGGAATCCAGACCGGAGTAACATTGGAGGGTTCGATGGCAAAAATCTGGCCTATTCTTGCGCAAACGATGTAGGTTGCAGCAAGGCAGATGACCTCCACAACGCGGATGTCATCAAACCAGCCTTTAAATATGCTGCTTAAAGGTTTGCCCTTATTATCCATCGCCACCTCAAGAGGGATAATCCTTTGATCATTCGGTTCATTTCAACAAGTGACTGGTTGGAAGGCAAGCTTTGATTTTCAATGAGTTGAGCTAAGTCAACTGGCTTGGAAGACTCTCTTCTAATGTGGCCGCTTAATCCGGGAAAGATTCTTGTATCTTGATCAGCTCTGCCTCGTTCTCAAAAAGCAGCTCTACCAGGTCTGGTTGAAATTTCACGCCTTTCATTTCGATGAAAAAGTTTTTCACATCGGCAAGATCCCAAGCGTGTTTATAGCTGCGTTTGTTAATCAAGGCATCAAACACATCTGCAAGAGAAGCAATGCGCGCGAAAATGTGAATGTCTTCTCCTGCTGTTCCCTTGGGGTAGCCGGAGCCGTCCCAGTTCTCATGGTGTCCGCCTGAAATGATCGCGCCGGCACGCAATACCTCCAGTTCCGAGGTTGCGAGAATATCATGGCCGATTTGCGCGTGCGTCTTCATGATCTCCCATTCGTCCGGATCAAGTTTTCCGGGTTTGTTGAGGATGTAGTCGGGGATGGCTACCTTGCCGATATCGTGCAAAGGCGCGGCTTTATAGAGAATTTCTACATCATGCTCGTCCAGGCCATAGGCCTCGCCAAGCACTTTGCTTGTAAGAGCCATACGCTTTACATGGTTACCAGTCTCTTTGGAGCGGTTCTCCACGGCTTCACTCATTCGGTAAACAAGCTCGCGCTGCGTCAGTTCGACCTCTTCGGACATGCACTGATTGTCAAAGGCAACGCCGATGTTTTGTCCGAAGATCTGAATGAGTTGATGGTCTAGATCGGACAGTTCATGGAAACCTTCAAGAAACAGGATGTGTTTGCGACCCACCCGGGAGCTGTAAACACCAATAAAGTAGCCGGGGCCGAATACCTGGCCTCCTTCTTCAATAACGCTGTTCAGAGCTTGCTGTTCTTCCTGATTAAGCGCGTCTTCCAGGCTCGACGAAATGTTTTTGACGAACCGGCCGGTTGCAGCAATCACCTCGCTTTTGTCGCGGGTTGTCATCGCGGCCATTGTATTTAGCTCGGAGTACACGGCCCCTTGCTCCAGATAAAGCAGTGCTGAAATTTGCTGCAAGGCACCTTGTGTAAATTCATTCAGCGATCGATGCGAGAAGATTTGAGCGGTTGAGTGGATAATGCTCTCAAGACCGATTTTGTTGCGATAAAGCGCAACCATGTCTCGATAGGAGCGTAAGCTGGCACAAATCAGGGTATAGAGCTTGGTAGCTGTCAGTTCGGTTTTTTCTTTGTAGTCGTTAATGTCGTAATTGGTGATGACTTCCCGCTCGGGCGCCTGACCGGGTTGTCCGGTTCGAAGGATCAAACGAACGTAGGGGTCCTGCAGCTCTTCCCGTATCCAGCGCGCCAGATCCAGACCCGCGTGATCGGTCTCCATGACAACATCCAGGAGGGCGATTGCATAGCCCATGATGTTTTCCGAGAATTTATCTCTTGCTTCCTCTGCCGAGTAGGCTGAGTCGATCTGCAGGGTTTTTCCGCCGTAACTAAAGCCTTTCAGTGCGAGCGCTGTGACAGCATGTACTTCGGGGTCGTCGTCGACAACCAAAACGTGCCAAACACCAGCTTCTCGTTGTGGCGAGTTTTCAATGACATCTTCGTCAGCAAAACTCAACAGATCTTCATTACTCATTTACTCAAGGCTCCAAATTCTTTTTTCTGTGCGGCCTGTCTAATGAGTCTAGACTATATTTGAGAGGTGAATGTTCGGCTCGACTATAAAAATACTGCGTAAGTGCTTGGTTATGATAAAAAATGTGATGAAGGTTTTGCTACCGGCGATCATCCTGCTGTTTTCTCTGCAAGCAGAAGCAGCCCGGAAGGTCGAAGAGGTCAAAGCCGCCTATATCTATAATTTCCTTAAATACATCTACTGGCCAAGTGAAGACGAGCTTGAAGCGTTTCGTATTGGTTTTATTGGTGATGATCAGGCGTATCTCGAAGCCTGTCTTTTGTTACAAAGGCGCAGCATTCGGAACAAGGCATTAGTCGTTCACCAAATCTCGGATCTGAACGATATTCGCGACTTTCAGGTAATTATTACTTCCAGAGACCAGAATTCCGATCTGCCAAACATTGCTCGCGTACTCTATGGCGCAGAGACCTTGTTGATCAGCGACACGACACAAGAAAAGCAACTGACCATGATTAACTTTACCTATCCTGACGACGAGCACGTCGGGTTTGAGGTAAATCGTTATAACCTCTTGCAGGAGCAACTCAAGGTCTCCTCCGATATTTTATTGCTTGGCGGAACGGAGCTGGACATCGCCAACCTGCTTCGAAGCATGGAGCAGGAGCTGGCCAATAGCCAAAAATTATTGATGAACCAGAACGAAGCCCTTGAGGAAGTTCAAAAGCGTGTTGCACAGCGCGAGTATGAACTTGAGAAGCAAGCGCGTGAGTTAGAGAAAGTCCTTGCCCAGATCCAGGAAAAAGAGCGCTTGATCGAGGAGGGAAACAAGAAAATTGAACTGCAGGGTGAAGAGTTACTGAATCAGCAGAGGGATCTTGAGCAAACACAACAATCCCTTGATACCTTGCGCAATGAATTGAATTACCTGGAATCAAGTTTCTCAAGTAGTAAGGAACGTCTGGAAAGTAGTGCGACCCTGTTGCAGCAAAAACAAAAGGAGATTCTGGATAAGGAGAGCTCGATTGGGCGTCTTTCCGAACTGATTGAAAGCAACAAGGCCCTGCTTGATGAGCAACAGCAACGAATCCGCCTGCAGGCCGAGTCAATTCAGGCCCAGGAAGAAGCATTAGCCGAACAGGTCGCGGCGCTTGAGGGGCAGCGCTCGACGATTCGAAGTCAAGGGAACTATTTGATTGGTGCAATCGTTACTCTGGCATTTGCGGCACTGGTTACCTTGCTTGTTTTGCGTACCAACCGTGTTCGAAAGAGAGCGAATCAAAAGCTTGCTTTGGCCAACGAAGAACTGGAAAAAAACCATGCCCTGCTTATTGATGCGCAGGATCAGTTGGTTGAGTCTGAAAAAATGGCTTCGCTGGGCGGACTGGTTGCTGGTGTAGCGCATGAAATCAATACGCCGCTTGGAGTCAGCGTGACGGCAGTGAGCCACCTTGATCATGTGCTGAGTGATTTTCGACGTAAATACGATGCAGGTGACGTCAAACGATCGGAGTTGGAAGTGATGTTGGATGACGTATCCGAGTCGGCTTCGATACTTGTTCGCAACCTGAATCGCGCTAGCGAGCTGATCGGGAACTTTAAGCAGGTTGCAACCGATCAGATGGTGGAAGAATTGCGCAAGTTTGATCTCGAACACTACTTGAGCGAGGTTTGCCAAAGCCTGATGCCTCAACTCAGGCCGGCAGGTCATGTTATTCAGATTGATTGCCCGGACATTGAAATGCATACCTATCCCGGGGCTTTGGCTCAGGTCATTACTAATTTGGTGATGAATTCACTTGTGCATGGTTTTGACGGGCGAAGGGATGGCCAGATACGAATTGGTGTAACACTGAATGATGACATCGTGACGCTGGATTATCGGGATAACGGTTCGGGCATTCCTGAAGAGCAAATGGACAAGATTTTTGAGCCTTTTTTCACGACGAAGCGGGCAAGAGGCGGAACCGGGCTCGGTATGCATATTAGCTACAATCTGGTCACGCAGTCACTTCAGGGTCAAATCAGTTGTGTTGCGGCGGATGAGGGCGCGTTTTTTCAGATCAGAATTCCGAGAAGCCTTAAAGAAACGAGCCGTTAAATAACTCGTCTATACTAAAAATACGATTAAATTTGTTCATTATAAAAGTCAACAGTTGTTAGTGCTGGAAAGAGAATAAGAGCCAAGCTACACGAATGCATTTTCGTCCCAAAAAAAGAGTAAAAGCCTCAAGGTATCCTTT
>DAITOW010000041.1:0-13876 GCA_036833965.1 Oleiphilaceae bacterium | reverse complement strand
CTTGCAATGCTGCCCAGTGACCCGCCTAAAAATCGACAAAACCTTTGTCACGCATATGACAACCGAGCCAAAGGATCGCGCCATTACCGAAAGCGTCATCACCCTTGGCCATAACCTGAATTTATCCATCGTCGCGGAAGGGGTTGAGACGGCCACTCAACAACAACTTTTAGAGAAGCTTGGCTGTGATGTATTACATGGCTATCGGCTGGCGCGGCCAGCCGATGCCGAAACGACTGAAGCGTTGTGGCCAGGCCGCAGTGTTTGAAACGAACGGAGACAAACCCATGTCAAAAGCCGCCGTGTCAAAAGATGTGTCACGATACTTTGAGGTGATCCCCGACTTTGCGGCATTCATGGATGCCGATGGGCAGGCACTCGAATTTCCCCTGACGATCTCGCAACTGGCGAAAGCCGCGCAAACCACAGTGCATACCGTCAGGAATTACGTCTTGGAAAATTTGGTACTTTGCCCAGAGCATTCCGCGGGTGGTTTCGGTTTATACAATCAATGCGCTTTAAACCGGCTGCGCTTCATTCGCGCAGCGCGTGCGGCGGGCCTGCTGATCCTGGATATAAAACCCTTGCTCTACGCCATCAACGAAGGCGACCAGCAAGCCTGTGAAGCCGCCATGCGCGAACTGCAAACCAAAATTGATGAACGCCAGGCTTACTTGCAGGCATTGGATTCACAGCTGTCGGAGCTGCGCCAACTGGCCTGATCGCCATAACAAAGGAGTATACGATGTCAGAGAAATGTGAAACCGGCCCCCACGACTGGGTAGCCAATAAAGGCCGATTTATTCTCACCTGGGTATTGCCAGCGATACTCATAGTGATTACCGGCATGATGCAACTTGCACCGTGGATGACCGGCAGTATCTGGGCGATCGCTTTAAGTTGGATGGGATATGCCTGTTTAAGAAATGCGAGTCAATGTGGGCGAATGCATTGTTTTTTCAGCGGGCCATTTTTTCTGGGTTCCGCCATGTTGGCATTAGGCATTGGGATGCAGTGGATACAATGGCTCACCTTTAACGGATTAGGACTCTCTTTACTGATCGGTACACCACTGGTTTGCGTGTTACCGGAGATGTTCTGGGGAACTTACAAAGTTGCGACAAACGGCAAAGAAGAATGAATGCGATAGTGAAGCGCGCTACAAACTCTATAAAACGCCTCTGGTCACTTGTAGTGTATGCATTTCAATCGCCGGTTCAGGATTCTCACTCAAAACGGCGTACCGCGATCCTCTTTAGTCTGGTGCTGGTCGTCCACTTGGTTGTCCTGCCAGCGCATGAACTGGGTTCCGATATTGGCTTGCGTTCTTTTGCACATCTTAATCTGAGAATCGCGCTATTTGCGTTTTTGTTCGCAACGCTGGAGAGCGTTCTCATCAATTTATGGGTTCAACTGATACGCAAGAAGACCCATTGCAGAACGGCACCAGCGGCGGGCGGCATAGTTATCGGGATTGTAAGCCCCCTGTTGTGTTGTACCCCGCTGCTGCCGACCATCTTAAGTTTTATCGCCATTTTGTTTCCTTCCGCTGTTTCTGGTATGGGTCTCAAAATTCAGTATGCGGTCAATGTGTATCAAACCGAACTGTTGCTGTTGGCGTTGGTATTACTGTTGTTTGCGATTGTTCAAAATGCTTGGCATCTCAATTCAGGCGACGTAATGGCAGGCCATCACAAGGAATAAAGCAATGAAAGCCACTTGCGACTAATCTAGGCATATCCAAATGACGACTAGAAACCTGATAACTATAACGCGATGCTTTTACACAATAATGCATCTATCAGAGAAAATTTAAGTCGATGGCCGCTATCTATCAGACAGCTTATCCACGAATTAAATCTAATATCACCGAAGATGAGTTAGGGGATGTCTATACACCTACGCCGGAAGATCAGAAGTTTGCACTGCGTCACTGTAAACGAACCAGCGCATCCTTTTTGGGGCTCCTGATTCAGCTAAAAATCACGCAGCGATTGGGCCGGTTCGTAAACCTGGGTGAAATACCAAAGGTGATCATCACGCACATTAAAAATCAGTGCCGTTCGCGGGTGACACTGAAGGATCTCCAAACCTATTACACATCGGGCGCGAAGGATCGTCACGTAAAGCTGATTCGGCGCCATCTTAATATAAAAGCCTACGATGCGGCCAAGACCTCTGAATTGGCACAGATTTGGGCACTTGAGGCAGCGACTACCAAAGAAGCATTACCGGATATCATCAATGTCACGTTGGAATATTTGGTCAAAGAGCGATACGAGTTACCGGCGTTCAGTGTACTTGAGCGGATATGTCAGGCGGCCAGGGCCGAAGTCAACACTCGGTATTACGATCAATTGTGTGGCTTTTTAGAGTCTGAAAGTCGCCAATGCATCAACGATATTCTTCGATCTAGCACAGGACTGAATGGTTTTGGTTGGAGCACGCTGAAAAATGAACCCAAACGCCCGACCCCTCGCAATATCCATGCGTACATCCAATACCTGGAATGGCTTACATCCCTGCAAACACTTTTGCCCACGGATTTGGGGTTGCCGCCAGTTAAACACCAGCAGTTTATCAACGAGGCCAAGGCCCTGGATTACGCCGAATTGATGAAACTAAAGCTGAACAAGCGACTCGCACTCGTCATCGTTTTAATCCGGCACCAATACGCACAAACACTGGATAACGCCGCCGATATTTTTATCAAGATGTTGTTAAAAATGGATCGCTCGGCGCAGAAGCTGTTGGAGAAGTACCTTGCAGACCATCAAAAGCAAACCGATCATTTGATTTCTGTGTTGTCTGGGACGGTCAAGGTGTATCTTGATAAACCCGATTCGGTGGCAGCTTTTGATCCGATACTGGGAAAGAACAGTGATCAGCTAATGCAAATGTGCGAACAATATATGTCATTCGCAGGCAACAACTATTTGCCGTTTATGGTTCGACTCTATAAAAAGCAACGATCCACCTTGTTTCGTACGATTGAAATACTCAACCTGGCATCGGCCACGGAAGACAAGGACTTGCTCAATGCGTTCCAGTTTATTTTGACGCACAAAAAGCGTCGCACGGAGTTCCTGTCAATTCAAAGCGATCCGAACGATCCCTCTTCCAGAAATGTCATTAATATTCGCTGGATTCGCGAAAGCTGGTGGAAATTAGTCACGGGAAAATCAACCAAATCAGCACAGGTGTCGGAGGTTAATAAAACCTGTTTTGAGCTGTGTGTGTTTGAACGGATCGCTGAAGAACTAAGTACCGGTGACTTGTTCATTCCCTACAGTGAAACCTTCGATGATTACCGGGAGCAGATGATCACCTGGGAAGAATACGAAGCGCAGTTGCCTACCTATTGCGAGGAGGTAGGGCTCGTCGCCGGTGATACTGAATTTACAACAACGCTGAAGAAGTCCATGGAAACGAGCTGCCGGAAAGCTGACAGCCAATTCCCGGAGGACGAACTGGTTCGTATTGAAAACGGGAATCTGATTATCGGTAAACCAAAGCCTGATCAACCCTTACCTGAAGTCGAAGAAATTGGAGCGCTTTTGCGCGATCGGTTGGACAAAATCAACCTGCTTGATGTGATTATCAATGTCGAAAAGTGGCTGAACCTGAATAAACATTTTGGCCCGTTGTCGGGCTTCGAATCACGTATCAGCGACCCGGAGTTACGTTTTGTCCTGACCGTGTTTTGTTACGGTACCAACATTGGTCCCACCGAAACCGTGCGATCTGTGCAGGGCGTTTCTCGCAAGCAAGTCGCCTGGCTTAACTTAAAACGCACGACGGAAGCGCGTCTCGATAAAGCTATTGCGAAGATCAATAGCGAGTATAAGAAATACCGGCTCATTGAGTGTTGGGGATCAGGCAGCAGTGTGTCCGCTGATGGAAAGCTTTGGGATCTCTACGAAGATAATTTGCTATCTGAATACCATATTCGGTATGGCAGCTATGGCGGCATTGCCTATTACCACGTCTCGGACACCTATATTGCATTGTTCAGCCGGTTTATTCCCTGCGGTGTCTACGAGGCGATTTATATCTTGGACGGCCTACTCAACGATGAATCTGATTTTAATCCGGACACCGTTCACGGCGATACACAGACGCAATCCACACCCGTCTTTGGCCTGGCGTACTTGCTGGGCATAAAGCTCATGCCCCGTATCCGAAATATCAAAGATCTCAGCTTTTATAAGCCTGATCGCTCCATGGTACTCAAGCATATTCAGTCTTTGTTCAAGGAGCCGATCAAGTGGGATCTCATTGAAAAGCACTATGCGGATATGATGCGAACGGCCATGTCAGTTAAAGCAGGGAAAATCACCGCTTCGACAATCCTGCGCCGGTTCGGCACCAAGAACCGGAAAAACAAGCTGTACTTTGCGTTCCGTGAACTCGGGCGCGTGGTCAGAACCATGTTTTTGCTGGAATACATTACCGACGTTGATCTGCGCAAAACAATCCAGGCAGCGACCTGTAAGAGCGAAGAGTTCAATGAGTTTGCCCGGTGGTTGTTTTTTGCTAATGGCGGGAAAATTCCTGCAAACTTGAGACACGAACAAAGCAAACCTAGGTAGTGTTCCAAGTATTTTGTGGCTACTCCGTGAAACCGTTTTATCCACGCTTTCAGACGGCTGTGATAGGCGTTAACATTTTGAATGTGAAAGACTTTATCTATCACCTTAACTCCTCCTGCCACATCTAAGCGCTTGTGTATTAAATCATTTTTCTCAGAAAGAGCTATGTAGGGCTTATAGCCATCACTACACAACACACTGTCTTTCTCTAATTTCCCTGCTAGCTCCTGATGCAGAGCTGCCGATGTAACACTTGGCACAACGGCTTCATACGTATTCTTAGCTCGGTCTCTGACCGTTAAAACTGGCACCCAATCATCCTTTGAACGCCCCCGTTTTTTCGCTTTCATCCCTCTTTTACGGGGCTGACGAGTCATCCGTTTTGAGCCTTTCTCTGAGTAGGGAAAAAGTGTTTCGTCTGCCTCGATAATGCCTTCTAATTTGCTCGCTTTCAGTGCTGATGGTAGCGCCAAGAATCGGTGCCGCCACCTGAACGATGTTTCAAGGTGGAGGCCACATTCTTCGGCACATTTACGCAATGGCTTACTGTCCAGCATACAGCGAATATATTCTAACCAAAGCTCTTTGTACCTCAGTCGAGCTAGCGGTGTCGCCGTTGTCGCTACAAAGGTTTTGCCGCAGTTCTTGCAGCGATAACGCTGCATCTTGTTTACCTTACCGTGCCGATTGATCAGTGAGCTATGGCAGTGTGGACATTCAGGGTTTTCAACCATCCGCTCCTCAAGCTCTGTTATCAACTGTGAGACGCTATCAGTGCCTTTCAGCAGCTTCTCAACATAACGGGTTTGACTATCTGTTAAGTGTTCTAACTCGGCTATAAGCTTTGTAAATTGTGCTGGGAGCATGATCAATTCTCAATGACTGTATTCATATACAGTGTAGCAACAATTTAGCAGAACATAGCCTTTGGGAAAGGTACTCATATATGTCCAAGGAATGGAATTGAACGTATGGGCGTATATAACACAAAAGATGAATTGCGGCGCTCAGAACTTAGATTAGGGATCGTGGGAAGAGGGGAAGGTGTTGACAAGCTAGATGTCTGGCTGGATTTATGTCGAACTGGTATTTTAGCCAAAGAAAGCCATCTTTCAAATCTATTTAAAGGCTTTGGAGGGGTGTCATTGGATTATGGGTTTCATACCCAATTACTTTCGTCTCCGGGCTACACACGCACTATTCAAAAATCATCAATTGTCAAAGTTGGTAAAAATAAAACGCGAGAGGAGCGAGTTGTCGATGCCGTTAACTTGTTTTATGAGCAGATACAATTTCTTGCGGAAAATCGTTCAATTGATGTAATCATCTGTGTAATTCCTGATGAAATGTTTATCTCTCTGACAAAAAGAGAAAAGCATTCAACAGAGGACACTGGGAAAGTTGAACTCTATCTGGAACATGATTTCAGAAGGCTCCTAAAAGCAAAGTGTATGCATCTCGGTGTACCACTGCAGTTAGTTGTTGAGAGCACATTGTTAACGGGTAAAGCTAACAGAGGCAATCAGGATGATGCGACACGAGCTTGGAATTTTGCAACAGCTCTCTATTACAAGGGTAACAAAACAGTTCCCTGGCGGTTAAAAGAAGAGCGATTTAAACCCAAAAGTTGTTATGTTGGAATAGGGTTTTATCGAAGCAGAGATGGTGAAACGATCTCAACAAGCCTTGCTCAGGTGTTCGATGAATTCGGACACGGTGTCATTCTCCGTGGCACGCCCGTTGTAATAGACAAAAATGATAAACGACCATATATGTCTGAGCAACAAGCCTATGATTTGTTGAGCTCAGCATTGTCAGAATATGGTAAAGCACTAATGCACATGCCTGCAAGGATTGTCATCCATAAGACTTCGAAGTTTAGAGATACTGAGATTAAAGGATTTAATCGTGTACTTGAGGAAAAGAGCATCAGTGCAAAGGACTTTGTTTCGATAACAAACACTGACATGCGTTTGTTCAGCGATTCAAACTATCCACCGGTAAGAGGTACTTTACTTTCAATCAATGAAAATGAAGGTATTCTGTACACACGAGGAACCATAGATTTTTATCAAGGAAGTAGTCAATATTCTGCAAAACGATGATATTAGAAAATACAAATACAATTCTAGTGATATCTCGATTGTTCGAATAGAGGAATCATTTAAATGAGTAACAAAACGCGAGTAGATATGATCATCGAAACCTTGCGTGATCATAAGGGTGAAAAGCTGACCGCACGTGAGCTTGCCAAGCTTTTTCTCGAACGCTATCCAGCCGAAATGGCTGAGAAGATGAAGAATCCCAACTACGCCAATGACGAAGAGCTTATCGCACAACTGGCGGCAGAAGTTGGTGGTCAGAGAACACGTCGAGCCAAAGTGAAGTGCATCAATATTAAAACTCGCGAAAAACCAAGGCCACGTTTGTATTACTGGGAAGATAATCCGCAGGAAGAAGACTTAAGCGCAGTGGATGATGAACTGCACGAAGCGGAAGATCTTAAATTAAAAGAGCACGACCTATATCCCATACTTATCGAGTTTTTAAATAAGGATATGGGTCTGTACTGTCATCGTATTGATGAAAAAACGTCGAAGAATAGCCAAGGCGCAGGCGGTAATCATTGGCTACATCCTGACATTGTAGCCATGGAGCCATTGGATAAAAGTTGGTCTCAGGTTGTAAAAACATGCGTGAGATTCGGTAACGACAAATCAGTAAGGCTCTGGTCCTTTGAAGTAAAAAAAGAACTTACCCGTGCAAATGTGAGGAAGTGCTTTTTCCAAGCAGTCTCTAACTCAAGTTGGGCTAACTTCGGATACTTAGTTTCAACAGGTATCTCAGATGGTGTGGAGCCTGAACTCCAAATGCTTTGCTCATTGCACGGAATAGGGGTGTTGTTACTTGATGTTGGAGATTTATATAACAGCCAAATTCTTATACCAGCAAAGGAAAAATCTGATATCGACTGGGTATCGGCAAATCGTATCGTAGAGGAAAACCCAGATTTCATGAATTATATTAAGCAAGTTGGTATATATCACCAAACAGGAGAACTGATACCAAGTGTATGGAATAAATAGCGAATGACACGGACGAGATAAAACGATCGCTATGTCTAATACTGTTTAGTATTAGACATTGCTTTTATGTGACCGGTCGCGAAGCGACAGAACACCACGGGTTTACCCGAGGATGAATGAGTCCGAGGCCTGTATGCTACGAAGATGGAAGTTCGAGTCTCATCACATGGTCTATATAGACTTCAATATCACGTAGTCTGGGTAACTAAATACAGGCGTCGGATACTGAAGCCTTTCGTCGTGGAGTATTTGCGCAAAGTGTTGCCGAAGCTGCTTCGAGGTATGCCCGGCGTAACGATAGAGCGAATGGGCTTTGATAATGACCATATGCACATGCTGATGGTCATCCCTCCGAAATACTCGATAGCAGAAGTGATGGGCAAACTCAAAGCCCAGTCAGCGTCAAACATGAGAAAGACATTCAAATGGCTGGGAAAGGTCTATTGGAATGAAAATATTGTTTGGTCGCCGGGTTACTTCGTAAGCAGCGTAGACTTAGACGAGCACACAATACGGAACTACGTTGAGCATCAAGGTCGGAAGGATTCAGATCAGCTCCGAATGGAGCTGTAACCGTAAGAACCCCGGGCATGCCCGGGGGAATCTATTAAATTCTTCCCGTGAGGTGTGTATGCTGCCACAACACTATAGATTACAAAACAATCAAGATGGTCATTCATTCCCGCAATGTTTCTCGATCGGGATGATATTTTTTTCGCAACGCTCATCGCGTTTACAGTATAATTGCTAGTTAAGCTCTATAAGTCGGAGGTCACTTATGTGCAAAGCTCTGCAGCATTTAGAAATGGTTAACGTTTCTAAGAAGTCTGCCACAGGTTTTGCGCGCAATTTACTCCACGCTTACCTCACCGTGTAATAGCGTTGCGCAGGTTTTATGCAGTTAAAATTGGGCGGTCAGGCCGAAGTAAAAGCTGCGACCCGGGGCGGGCTCGAAAAAACCCCGACTGCTTACTTCCCGGTCGGCATTGGCGTTTACTCTGACATTCGAAAAATACATCTTATCGAACAGATTACGCACACCGGCCTGAATTCGCAAAGTAGAAGTAACATCATAGCCAACCCGGCCGTTCACCAGCCAATACTGTGCTATTTTCGTTGTATTGCTGTTTTCTGCATAGTAGTTACCGCTGAATGTACCTTCCAATTCCACTCGCCATGCATTTTGTTGCCAGTTGAGCTGATTAACCCATTGAATTTGGGGTAAGCCCGGCATCCGGTTGCCATTCAGGTTGTCGCCGCTGAGTGCGGCAAAGTCACCAAACTCATAGCGGGCCAGTGTCAGCGCGCTACGCCATTGCCAGTGTTGGTTAAGTTGCCACTGAAGGGCCGTTTCAAGGCCATGGCGATTGGTCTTGCCGGCATTTTCATAAAATGCCCGACCGTCAATCTCGTAGGCAATGAGTTCGTCGGTAACGCGGATTGAAAACAGCGCTACATCATAACTTAAATCGTTGTACTGGCCGCGCCAACCGAGCTCAAGACTCACGGTATCCTGGGGTTTTAAGATGGGATTGAAGCCGCTGCCCTGCGGGTTGGCAAACTCGGTAAAGGTAGGTGACTCGTAGGCTGAAGCGACATTGGCGTACCATTGGTGTTGCGTGCCTGGCCGATAGCTTATACCAATGTTGCCATTCCATTGCTGATAGTGGCGCTCACCTGAGCCTACCGCACTAAGGCCGAGCCGGTCGTTTATCGACATTGCAAGATCATCATAACGCACGCCGGTGGTCAGGGTGAGGGTGTCAAAGAGCAACCAGTCGACAATGGCAAATACGCCAACTGAAGTGGCTTGCTGCAATTCATCTGCGGTTTGCTGCGTGACAACTTTATCCGGAGTGACTCTAAATCGGGTGCGGTCGTCTTCCTGACGGCGGATTTCTGCGCCTGCGGTATACCTTACTGGCCAGCCAGCGTTCTGCCAGTCCTGAGAAAGCTCAATACTGCCGCCATAAAACCAACGGTCGTACCTAATCAGACTGCTGCCAGGAAAGGGTAGCTGCTGGGTAAAGTTGCGGTGAGTAGCAAAGGTATTGGCAGACCAACTGCCATGTAAGATGTCCTCATCGTGGTAAACCAGTCCGATGGTTTGCTGTGCCACTTGCTGCCCGCTGTTTAGCCTGCTGGCCATAAAGGTAGCCTGGCGTCGATCTGAAGCCACTTGCGCGGCGGTAAGGCCTCCCGGATCCTGTGCTTCAGGCATATCCATCAGCGAGGTGATTATCATAAAGCTTTTAGTGTCACTGAGGTCCCAGCGCAGTTTACCGCGCAGGGTACTTTTCTTTACCTGACTTTGCTCCCGGTAGCCGGCAAAGTTAAGGTGGCTTATGCTGATAACCGCGTCGATGTCGTTCTCGCTGGTACCAGCCTGCAGGTTTACTTTATAAAAATCATGGCTGCCGACATTCACGCTGGCATTAACTCCTTGCAGGCTATCGCCGGTCACAGTGGTGATATCAATTGCGCCGCCAGCACCATTACCGTACTGCACTGCTGCTGCGCCCCGGATAACCTGTAATTGTTCAACGCTGTTTAAATCAATATCATCCACCTGGGTTTGGCCGTCAGGCAATGTGTAAGGGATGTCATCAACCTGCAATTGCAGGCCGCGCACACCAAACGGAGCGCGCGAACCGAAACCGCGGATGGATATCCGCAGGTTCTGAGCAAAGTTGTAGCGATTCTGAAAATATACGCCAGGCACAAACTTAAGCGCTTCGTTTAATTGCAGTGCTTCCTGCAGTTGCAGTTCCTGCCGGGCATCGAGTAGCGAAACTGCCGCCGGGGTAGCAAAGAGATCCCGTGATAATCTCGTTGAAGTCACCTTTACTACTTCAATATCTTCAGCTGCTGGTGGTCCCGCTGATGGTGTTACTGCTGCAGCAAGCAGAGGCGGGCTCATGAGAAGTATGGTTAATGTTAGTGAGGTCATTAGGTGATGCTGAGTCATATTGGCCTTGCTGATTCTGTAGTTAGTTGCAGATGTGTCGAGAACAGGTGAGTTCACGAAGTCATCGCTTTATAGGGGTTATTGCCGGTTTGTGGGCTGGGTATCAGGGACGAAAGCGAACATGGTTCCGATGCAGGTCCTTTATGCTACTGCACCCCATGAGTCGCATGTCGCGTTCGATTTCAGCCTGCATGAGCTTAAGGACCCGCTCCACACCAGGCTGTCCGGCCGCCGCCAGTGCATACAGGTACATCCGCCCAATTCCCACCGCTTTTGCGCCCAGCGCCAGTGCTTTAAGTACATGTGAGCCACGCTGCACGCCGCTGTCAAAAAGAACGTCGATATCATTGCCTACTGCGTCGACAATTTCGGCCAGTTGATCAAAAGAGCTGCGTGAGCCGTCAAGTTGGCGCCCGCCGTGATTAGAAATCACGATACCGGTGCAGCCAATGTCTACTGCACGCTTGGCATCTTCAACGCTCATAATGCCTTTTAAACAGAACTGACCATCCCAAAAATCAACCATGTCGGCCACATCCTGCCAGTTCATTGCCGGATCCAGCATATTGGTAAAATAATCACCGATAGAGCTGCTGCCGCCGTCCATGTCAATATGGGCCTGCAGTTGTGGTAGAGAGAATTTTTCATGGAGCAGATAGTTGATGCCCCAGGCGGGTTTACGGGCAAATTCAACCATGCCGCCCAGGGTCAGACGAAAGGGTATGGAAAAGCCGGTACGTAAATCCCGCTCCCGATTGCCACCGGTGATTGAGTCTACCGTCAGCATCATAACTTGTATGCCACTGGCTTTCGCCCGTTCCATCATGGCCCGGTTAAGCTCGCGGTCTTTATGAAAATAAAACTGATACACCTGGGGAATATCAAAATCCTGTGCAATTTTCTCCATCGACACGGTGCCCAGCGACGACACGCCGAACATGGTGCCAAACTTTTCGGCGGCGGCCGCAACTGCATATTCACCCCGGTGGTGATATAACCGTTGCAGGGCGGTAGGAGAGCAGTACACAGGTAATTCAAGTCGCTGACCCATCACCTCGATACTCAGATCAACATCTTTGACACCGCGAAGTACCCCGGGAATTAAATCACACTGATTGAAGGCTTCAGTGTTACGCCGCATGGTTACCTCGTCATCGGCACCGCCGTCGATGTAATTATAAATTGGGCCGGGCAGGCGTTTTCTCGCCAGGATTCTGAAGTCCTGATAGTTATAGCATTGATTCAAGCGCATAGCGTGTTACTGCCTCTTTTTGTTACTGCGATAGGGTTGGGGGCGAAGGTGAGCGTTGCTCGGTAGATCCCCGATCGGCCTGGATGTATAAAAACTGGTTAGCCGGAATATTGTGAAACGTACTGACACTTCCTGTTTTGTCTGGCCATTCAATAGTAATGGTGTCGGCCTGGCTAGCGTCACCCAAACCAAAGTGCAGGGTAGACGGCGCACCGCTTAAAAATCCGCCGCCTGCGCGAACTTCCTGCAACTGGGTAGTGTTGCCGGTAGTCACATGCACTTTAGCGCCCAGTGCCCGGGTGTTTTGCGTACTATCGCGCAGGGTAATGGATAAGTAGTTGTTGCTGGCGTCATCGTTGTGACGATTGGCATACAGTACCGGTCGCTGTTCATGGTTACTGACCACAATATCCACATCACCATCCCGGTCGTAGTCCATGCAGACCACGCCGCGGCCAGAAAAGGTATCGCTGATCCCCCACTGACGACTGCGCTCTGTGAATGTACCGTCCTGATTAGAAATAAACAGCCGACTCGGGGTATTCTCAAACTCAGCCATGGCTTGCTTCAGGCGACGATACGCCAGCGGGTTACCAAGATGGCGGCTGAGTTGTGGCGGCAGATCAAAGCCGTTAACGTGAAATAAATCCAACCAGCCATCGTTATTAAAGTCGGCAAAGCATGCGCCCCAAGCCCATAGCCCTTCGGCCACACCAGCCTGTGTTGTTGCATCCTCCAGCCGACCCTGGTGATTGTGGTACAGGCGGTTACCACTGACCCCCCAGCTACCTTCCGGCTTGCCGTTCGGGTCCCAGATACTGCTAACAAACCAATCCAGGTAGCCATCGTTATCATAGTCTGCAACGGCTGCCCCCATGCCATTCTGATCTGAAATCTCATGAGCGTGGGTCTCTCTAGCAAAAGTACCGTCGCGGAGGTTTTTATACACCTGGCTGGTTTCAAAATCTGCTGCAAACAACAAATCCAGCCAGCCATCATTATTGATGTCGGTAAAGTTAGCGGTAAATGTAAAGTCTGCATTGCCTACCAAATCTGTAAGGCCTGCCTCGGTATCCAGACCTTCAAACCAGATCCCCTCCGAGCTGCTTATGTTGCTCCACAGGTGGGTTGGCTGTTCGCCGCCCAGTCCGGGGCCGCGCCAATGGTTGGTCAGCATGTCTACGGTGCCATCTTTATTTACATCGGCAAAAGCAAAAGACCAACTGGTAAGCTGTATTTGTAATCCGATGTCAGCGGCAACATGCAACTTTTGTTGCGCATCGTTGAGGTATAACGTGGGAAGCTGGGAGTCTGGCAACTGCATCTTTTGACCGGTGATGGATGGCAGTTCGGGCTGTAGCAGATTAGAGGTGAATAAATCTAGATCGCCGTCGCCGTCAATATCTACCATGGCTGCACCGTTAGACAGTTCAACGCTGGTTAATCCCCACACTTTACTGACATCGCTAAAGGTGCCGTTTCGTTCATTTTTATACAGTACGTCCGCTGCCGCGTCTCCGGTTGCAAAAAATAGATCCGGCCAGCAGTCACCATCAATATCGCCGGCCGCCAGTCCACCGCTAAAGATCAGGCGTTGTGCCGAAGACAGGGTATAGTTCTCCCAATTGATGTGATGTTTGTGAGCTAACCCGGCACTCACAGCCACTTCATCAAAGCGTTTGGCGCTTTGATGGGGGCTATGGTGCTTGGCAAGAGACTGATGCGTCGGTGCAGAGCGGGAACAGCCAAATGCGTCATCGCTAAGCAACGCAGCAGGGAGTGCTGGCCCCGGGGTCTGATGAGGCAGACTGGTGTGAGTTGCCTCCAGGTGTATGGCTACAGGTTGAGGAGGAGGCATATGACCGCGAAATTCTGCTACGAGGCGGTGCTCGTCAGGGGCTGGTGCATTGCTATCAGGTACCCATTTCGCCATACAGGCTCTATCGGTAATACAAGGATCGGTAAGGCTGGCTAGAAA
>DAITOW010000040.1:0-13951 GCA_036833965.1 Oleiphilaceae bacterium | reverse complement strand
AGAAGCTTTCAGTCTGAAGGAGGCCCTAGGGCCTCCTTCAGACTGAAAGCTTCTGCGCTAATTATGCGTCAGCTTCGATGTCTTTCATAGTCAACTTGATACGACCGCGATTATCAACATCAAGGACTTTAACCTTCACCATCTGACCTTCAGAAAGCACGTCGGTTACATTCTCAATACGCTCATCAGCGATTTGCGAGATATGAACCAAACCGTCTTTGCCAGGCAAGATGTTTACGAATGCACCAAAGTCTACGATGCGCTCAACTTTACCTTCGTAAACCTGACCAACTTCTGCTTCCGCAGTAATTGAGATGATCTTGTTGATCGCAGCTTGTGCAGCTTCATTGTTCTCTGCGTAAACGCGGATAGAACCATCGTCTTCGATATCAATCGCCGCGCCTGTCTCTTCAGTGATAGAACGGATCGTTGCACCACCTTTACCGATAACATCACGGATTTTGTCAGGGTTAATCGACAAGGAGTGCATTGCTGGCGCTTTATCAGAAATATTTTCGCGAGGGTTATCAATCACCTTGTTCATTTCACCAAGGATGTACAAACGAGCTTCCTGAGCCTGCTTGAGTGCGATGGTCATGATCTCTTCGTTGATACCTTCGATCTTGATATCCATCTGAAGCGCAGTAATACCTTCGTCGGTACCAGCAACTTTAAAGTCCATGTCACCAAGGTGATCTTCATCACCAAGGATGTCAGTCAGAACTGCAAAGCCGTCGCCTTCTTTCACAAGACCCATTGCAATACCGGCAACGGGTGCCGCAAGAGGAACACCTGCATCCATCAACGCCAGACTTGAACCACAGACAGAAGCCATAGAGCTTGAGCCGTTGGATTCAGTAATTTCCGATACTACACGCACTGCGTAAGGGAACTCATCTTCATTTGGCATAAGCGCCTGAACACCGCGCTTGGCCAAACGACCGTGACCAATTTCACGACGACCAGGTGCGCCCATACGACCACACTCACCTACTGAATAAGGAGGGAAGTTGTAGTGCAGCATAAAGTGCTCTTTTGTGTCGCCTTCAAGCGTGTCAACGATCTGTGCGTCACGAGCTGTACCAAGTGTCGTCGCAACGATCGCCTGAGTTTCACCACGTGTAAACAATGCCGAACCATGCGCATTTGGAAGCACACCAACTTCAACAGAGATTGGTCGAACAGTATCGTTTGCACGGCCATCAATACGTGGCTCTTTCGCGATAATACGGCTACGTACAATCTGCTTCTCAAGCTTGCTGAAATAAGCCTTCACATCTTCTTCGCTCGCAGCACCTTCTTCGCCCGTTGCAATGGCTGCAACAGCTTGTGCACGCAACTCAGACAGCGCGCTGTAACGCTCCATCTTGTCACTGATGCTGTAGGCCTTGGTAATACCTTCTGCAAACTGAGCCTTCATCGCATCAGCCAAAACAGTATTGGTCTCAGGCGCTGCCCAATCCCACTTCGCGTTACCAACTTCTGCAGCGAACTCGTTAACCGCTGTAATGACCGCTTGCATCTCTTTGTGTGCAAACATAACAGCGCCAAGCATTTCATCTTCAGTAAGCTCTTTTGCTTCTGACTCAACCATCAATACTGCGTCTTTCGTGCCCGCTACAACCATGTCCAGTAGCGAGTTGCGAATTTCTTCATTGCTTGGGTTAAGCGAGTAGCCATCTTCATCAGTGAACGCTACACGCGCTGCACCAATTGGACCTGCGAAAGGAATGCCTGAAATAGCAAGTGCCGCAGAGGTACCGATCATTGCAGCAATGTCCGGATCCTGGGTTTTGTTTGCAGACATGACCTGACAAACAACCTGAACTTCGTTCACGAAACCGTTAGGAAACAGTGGACGAATCGGACGGTCAATCAAACGTGAAGTAAGTGTTTCTTTCTCGCTTGGACGGTTTTCACGCTTGATATATCCACCAGGGATTTTACCAACGGAATACTGACGCTCTTGATAATGTACTGAAAGTGGGAAGAAATCCTGACCTGGCTTTGCATCTTTTGATGCTGTGACTGCAACAAGTACACACGTGTCATCGATTGTTACCATCACCGCGCCTGCAGCTTGTCTCGCAATGCGCCCTGTCTCTAGTGTGACGGTTTGGTTTCCATATTGAAATTGTTTAGTTACCGGATTCACATCGGCTCCTTTACTTATTTACTGACTTAAAAGGGAGATCTAAACATCACTACAACTAAAGCTTTATGCTTGAATGCTCTTTTATTTGTAACGCTATAAAAGCACTCAGCGATAAAACTTTACTGCAACGCTGTAAAACTCCCGACTTTTTCGCCCTGCCCATGCAGAGCATTACTAAAAATACTGCATCTTAAAAACAACGCAAGATCACATTGTCTTTAAAACAAAAATACCGGAGCGCTCATAGAGGGCTCCGGTACTACAACTACTTTCGGGTTAGGTTTAAAACCATGTACCCCATAGATCTCAAGGTAACGATTATCAGAATTATCGACGTAGACCTAGACGACCAATCAAAGAAAGGTAACGATCTGCGTCTTTGCCTTTCAAGTAATCAAGAAGCTTACGACGCTGGTTAACCATGCGAATCAGACCACGACGTGAGTGGTGATCCTGCTTGTTACCTTTGAAGTGGTCTTGAAGCTTGTTGATGTTATGAGTCAACAAAGCAACCTGAACTTCAGGAGAACCTGTATCGCCTTCAGACTGTTGGTAATCTTTAAGAATTTGTGCTTTTTCAGCTGCACTTAGTGCCATGATATTTTCCTCAATATGCTATTTTAAAACCCGTAAACCGCGCATACGTACAGTTTCGGGCTACTTCGTTTTGCAAGGCTCTTGTGACTTGAAAGCTAAGCTTCAGCCACTGGCTCTGCGATAAAATTTACAAGCCGTTTGGGCTTCGCTTCGTTGCCAGTGACTTCCACAACGCCAGCGAACAGCCATTCATCACCCAATGCACAAGGCTTGGTAATATTTGCTATCGGCCCGACCAAATCCTCAATCGCCTGCGTCGGAACATAGACGCGATGCAAGCCAGAGTTTTCAGCGGCCGGTATTCTAACCGTTTGCCCTTGCAATAGCGACCTTGTTTGCGAACTATTTACGCAGATAAGCGGTAAATTTGGTAACAAAATGTCTATCGGATGAATAAATTCGCCGAGAGCAGCGAAATTTCCTTCCTGAGCCGTCAGAAAATCCAACGTGACAGTCACAGGCAAGTCGAAATGCCCTGCCCTGGATCGACGCAACATTGAGACATGCGCACCACAGCCAAGAGCAAGACCGACATCTTCGACAAGCGAACGGATATAGGTGCCTTTTGAGCATTCAACATACAGGGAAAGAGTATCCTCCGTCATCCCGTCCAAACGAAGTTCCGACACCGTAATCGGCCTAGGTTCCCTTTCGACGGTAATTCCCTTTCGCGCCCACTCATAAAGCGGCCTGCCCTGATGCTTTAGGGCTGAATACATGGTCGGTACTTGCAGTGTTTCACCGCGAAAACGATCAAGAACTGTCTCGACATCCGATTCTGTCAGTGACGGAATCGCGCGAGTTTCAACCAAAGCACCTTCGCTATCGCCACTTTCGCGAATCTCGCCAAGTTGTGCCGTTGTGAAATACGCCTTGTCAGACTCAAGAAGGTATTTGGCGAATTTGGTAGCTTCACCAAAACAAATTGGCAGAACGCCTGTTGCCAGGGGATCTAGCGCCCCAGTGTGTCCCGCCCGACGCGCATTATAGAGCCAACGCACTTTTTGTAGCGCACCGTTACTTGTAATACCCTGCGGTTTATCAAGTAACAGCACACCATCAAGCAGCCTTCCTTTTTTACGCCGACCCATAATTCCCGAACAACTTAGTTGTCGCCAGAATCTTCAGAGGACAAATCCCCGTCCTTTTTTCGCGCCTGAGTGATCAGGGCATCGAGTTTTCGGCCATGACCAACAGAGCTGTCGTAATGAAACCGCAAACGGGGAATAGTGCGAAGTTTGATCATCTTGCCGAGCTGGCTTCTTAAAAAGCCCGCCGCAGAATTCAACGCCTCAAGACTCTGTTTTACAGAGTCGGAATTTGCGTCATTTTCTTCAAGCGTTAACAGCGTGATGTAAACGTCAGCGTAACCAAGGTCGCGCGCAACGTTCACATCATTGATCGTTACCATCCCGACACGAGGATCTTTCATCTCGGTACGAATCAAACTGGCCAAATCCTTTTGAATTTGATCGCTAATTCGATCAGTACGGCTAAATTCTCGCGCCATCAAGGTTACTCCCAAAAAGTGCTGTATTAAGACAAAGTACGTGCGATAGAGACTTTATCGAAGACTTCGATTTTGTCGCCTACCTTAACGTCATAGTTCTTAACGCCGATACCACACTCCATGCCGTTACGCACTTCGTTTACGTCATCCTTGAATCGACGCAGAGACTCAAGCTCCCCTTCGAAAATAACGATATCGTCGCGCAATACACGGATCTTCTTGTTACGGTAAATCGTGCCCTCAAGCACCATACAACCGGCAACCTGGCCAAACTTCGGCGACTTGAACACATCACGCACTTCAGCAACACCCACGATATCTTCGCGGAATTCCGGAGCCAACATACCTGTGAGCGCCTGTTTAACATGATCGATAATTTCATAGATCACGCTGTAGTAACGCAGATCGAGACCTTCCTCTTCGATAATCTTCTTCGCTTGCGTATCCGCGCGCACGTTAAAACCAAAGACTACGGCATTCGTCGCAAGAGCAAGACTCGCATCCGTACCTGTAATACCACCGACACCGCTGCTTACAATCTTGACCTGAACTTCGTCGTTACCGATTTCATTCAAAGCAGCAGTCAGAGCCTCCAAAGAGCCTCGAACATCTGTTTTCAAAACGATGTTAAGTGTTTTAACCTCATCAGAACCCATGTTCGCAAACATGTTTTCAAGCTTGGATGCCTGTTGACGCGCCAAACGATCCTTACGTTGTTTGTCCGCGCGGAACTCAGCAACTTCACGCGCCTTACGCTCATCACCAACAACCACGAAGTCATCACCCGCATCAGGGGTACCGTTAAGACCGAGAATCTCTACCGGAATTGATGGACCCGCCTCTTCGATAGAACGACCAGTCTCATCCATCATCGCACGCACACGACCGTAAAACGTACCGGCAATGACAATATCGCCACGCCTGAGCGTGCCGTTCTGAACGAGAACTGTCGCGACTGCGCCACGTCCCTTATCCAGACTGGATTCAACAACCACACCTTTTGCAGGCGCAGAAGGTACGGCTTTCAATTCAAGCATTTCTGCTTGTAGCAACACCGCATCCAATAGCGCGTCTATACCTTCACCGGTATGCGCCGAAACGGGAACAAACTGGACATCGCCACCCCAATCTTCCGGGATCACGTCTTTTGCAGCCAACTCATTCTTCACTCGATCCGGATCAGCTTCTTCCTTATCCATCTTGTTTACAGCAACAACGATAGGAACACCTGCAGAACGGGCATGCTGAACAGCTTCCTCGGTTTGCGGCATCACACCATCATCTGCCGCAACAACCAGGATTACGATATCCGTACTCTGGGCACCGCGCGCACGCATCGCTGTAAAGGCCGCGTGTCCTGGCGTATCAAGGAAAGAAATCATCCCGTGACCCGTCTCTACATGGTAAGCACCGATGTGCTGCGTAATACCACCAGACTCCCCAGCAGCAACTTTCGCGCGACGAATGTAGTCAAGAAGCGATGTTTTACCATGATCAACGTGACCCATAACACTCACTACAGGTGCCCGGGGCATCTCTTCACCTTCGTAATTGATACCATCAATCAACGCGGTTTCGATTGCATCTTCCTGGAACAACTTAACTTTATGGCCCATTTCCTCGACCACAAGCGTTGCTGTTTCCTGATCAATAGACTGGTTTTGCGTTGCCATCACACCAAGACCCATCAGCGTCTTGATGACCTGAACAGCCTTTACTGACATTTTGTCAGCAAGCTCGCTGACAACAATACTCTCGCCAACCGATACTTCTTTAACAACCGGCGCACTTGGCTTTTCAAACGCATGCGTTTTCTTGCGCTTCTTCGCCTTGAGCTTGCGAGGCTGAATTTCTTCCTCGATCGTCTCTTCATCAAGAATCGTCTTGGCTGCGTTTACAGCATGAATGTCGAATGCATCGTCTCTCTGACGCGGACCTCGATGACCTGCCGACTTCTTGTGCTTGTTACGCTTGTCATCCGAACCGTCATCACGATCTTCGAATTCTTTTTTCTTCGCACGCTTCTTGGATTTTTCTGCCTCTGTTTCAGGCGCAGGAGCAGCTGCTTGTTCTACAGTCTGCTTAACCTTTTCCGTCTTGGCTGCAGCCTCTTCAGCCTCACGCTTGGCTGCTGCTTCCGCTTTTGCCTTTTCTTCTTCCTCACGCTGCGCAGCCATCGCTGCCTTGCGCGCCGCGTCTTCGGCTTCCTGTTTGGCGGCAAGCGCTTCCTGCTCGGCCTTCTGCTTTTCAATCTCAACATTAACGTCAGGACGTTTTACATAAGTACGCTTCTTACGCACTTCAACGTTGACCGTTTTGGTCTTGCCCTGGCCACCGCTCATCTTCAGCGTGGTCTGCGTCTTTCTCTTGAGCGTGATACGCTTCGGCTCTTCATCTGCCTCACCATGAACACGCTTTAAATGCGCAAGCAACTCACGTTTCTCATCGGCAGACACAGTGCTGTCCGCCTCACGTGCATCGAGTCCTGCGTCAACAATTTGCTGCAAAAGACGCTCTATCGGCGCACCGATATCTTCCGCTAGCTGTTTAACTGTTACATCTGACATTACTATATTTCTCCCGACTCGACGTCTCTTAGTCCTGGCTCTCTTCAAACCATGGTGCACGAGCTGTCATGATCAATTCACCGGCACGCTCTTCAGTCATACCGTCAATCTCCATCAATTCATCAATGGACTGCTCTGCTAGGTCTTCCATCGTAATTACGCCAAGGCTTGCCAGCGTAAGTGCCAAGTGACGATCCATTCCTTCCATATTCAGCAAGTCTTCAGCCGGCTCGCTACCTTCAAGCTTTTCTTCAGACGCAAGCGCCTGATTCAACAAGGCATCCTTGGCCCGACGACGCAACTCCTCGACGATATCATCATCGAACGTCTCGATCGCCAGCATCTCTTCCAAAGGTACATATGCCACTTCTTCCAGAGTCGTAAAGCCTTCGTTAACCAACTCAACGGCCAGGTCTTCATCAACATCCAACGCTTTTACAAACAGATCAACATACTTGCCGACCTCTTCTTCTTGCTGCTTACCAGCTTCTTCTTCCGACATAACATTCAACTCCCAGCCTGTAAGCTGAGATGCCAAACGCACATTCTGGCCGGCACGACCGATGGCCATCGCCAGATTCTCTTCAGATACAGCAACATCCATCGAGTGCGTATCCTCATCAACAACAATCGATGCAACTTCTGCCGGAGCCATTGCATTGACAACAAGTTGAGCAGGGTTGTCATCCCATAAAATAATATCGATACGCTCATTGCCCAGCTCACCGGATACCGCCTGAACACGCGCACCGCGCATCCCCACGCAAGCACCGACCGGATCGATACGTTTATCATTCGTTTTGACCGCGATCTTCGCACGGGAACCCGGATCTCGCGCTGCTCCGCGAATCTCAATCACTTCCTCGGAAATCTCCGGAACTTCAATGCGGAACAGCTCAACAAGCATTTCAGGTGCTGATCGACTCAGGATCAACTGAGGACCACGCAAATCCTGACGAATTTCAATCAACAATGAACGAACGCGATCGCCCATACGGAATACTTCACGACCGACAAGATTTTCACGCGGAAGGAGTGCTTCAGCATTATTGCCAAGATCAACGATGACGTTGTCACGCGTGACCTTTTTCACTGTACCCGAAACCAACTCGCCTAAACGGTCACGATAGCTATCAACGATCTTCTCACGCTCAGCTTCACGAACCTTCTGGACGATAATCTGTTTTGCCGCCTGCGCTCCAATACGCCCGAAAGCAATGGACTCAACCTGTTCAGTGTGAATATCACCAGGACGAAGCTTGGTATCAATCTCTTCTGCTTCCTGCATGGTCAATTCGGTACCCAACGCAGGAACGGCATCATTGTCTACAACGAGCCAACGACGGAAGGTTTCATATTCTCCAGTCTTACGATCAATATTTACAACGATATCGGCTTCTTCTTCGTCTTCGTACCGCTTCTTCGTTGCTGTCGCCAGCGCCAGTTCAATCGCCTCGAAAATAACGTCTTTGTCTACGCCCTTTTCGTTAGACACCGCCTCAACAACCAGCAGAATTTCTTTGTTCATCGCGTCGTTTGCTCCAATAAATCCAAATCAATCAAATTGCGGTACGATATTCGCTTTTTCTATGCCTTCCACAGGGAACAAGAACTCTTCGTTGTCCACCTGCACAATTACATCATTACCTTCTACGCCGTTTAGCAACCCGCTAAATTTACGACGTCCCTCAAAGGGCATGCGCAGTTTGAGCGCAACCTGATGCCCCTTGAAACGCTCATAATGCGCTAACTCATACAGCGCACGATCCATTCCGGGAGATGAAACTTCCAGCGTATAGTCCCCTGAAATCGGATCTTCAACATCCAAAACAGCACTCAACTGCCGACTGACCTTTTCGCAGTCACCCAGTTCAATGCCACTTTCTCGCTCCTTACCATCTTCGCCAAGTTCGGTAAGCGCGCCGGCATCCTTACTTTCTATATAAACGCGCAACATCGAATGTTTTCCCTGAGAAACAAAATCTATTCCCCAGCATTCATAGCCCAAACCTTCGACTACCGGCCTGATAATGTCATCGAGTAGCTGTTTCTTCGCCGCCACTATTGCCTCCGCCGCGTCACTCACTAATTCTACAAACAAAAAATGGGCATAAAGCCCATCAGTATAAAAAAGCCCCTAACATGAGGGGCTCTTTTGAAAACTGCTGTAAGGAGAGCCAAATTGGCGAGCCCAACGCTCCGACCTAAAACTCAGGTCACTCCCAACTACACGCGGCATTATAGGCAGCGCGACCACCATGGTCAACTCATAACAGAGTCTTAATAAAAACAAAAAAGCCCGCGCTCATATTTAAAAAAGCGCGGGCTTTCTTATTTGGTGCCGATGGACGGATTTGAACCGTCACGAGCATAGCTCACCACCCCCTCAAGATGGCGTGTCTACCAATTCCACCACATCGGCTTTAACTATTACAAAGGAGGAAAACCCACCTTCAAAAAGCTAAAAAATCTCTTACTCCAATTCAGGAGCGGCATTTTCCACAGTTTCGGTTTCTAACTCAAGAGTTTCTTCAGAGTTAGCCGCAGCTTCGTTATCATCAGCTACCGTTTCTACCGGAGCAAGCGTTGTAGCAGCCTGCACACTCATAGCAGCCTGCTCTTTCGCGATGTAAGCAAGGCCGATACTTGTTGCGAAAAACACAACCGCCAACCACTTCGTTGACTGGGTCAGGAAGTTTCCACTGCCCTGACTACCAAACACTGTCTGGGACGCACCACCACCAAATGACGCACCTGCCTCGGCACCTTTACCCTGCTGCAACAAAACAAGCACAACAAGCGCTAGCGAAACCAGGATGTGCACAACGATTACTGATGTTTCCAAAAATTCCATATTACCCGCAACCTACAACAAACAGCGATAAATCAGAATGACTGACAAATCGCATAAAAATCTTCAACTTTCAACGACGCCCCGCCAACGAGACCACCATCAATATCCGGTTGAGCAAACAATTCTTTGGCATTCGCACTGTTAACACTACCGCCGTACAGAACACTGACATTCTGCGCAAACTCTTCACTCACACGCGCAACAACTTCACGAATATACGCATGCATTTCCTGAGCCTGATCCGGAGTTGCGGTTTTACCCGTTCCGATCGCCCAGACTGGCTCATAGGCAATTACCAATGAAGATAACTGCTCAATCGGGAAACGCTTCAATACAAACGCCACCTGATCACCAACAACACGCTTTGCTTCTCCGGCTTCACGCTCTTCGAGAGACTCTCCAACACACAGGATTGGAGCAATGCCGTGCTCTAGCAAACGAGCGACTTTTTCAGCAACCCGCTCATCAGACTCGCCAAACAAGGATCTGCGCTCCGAATGACCAACCAGAGCCGCACTGCAGCCGAGGTCATTCAGCATGGAAGCCGCTACCTCTCCGGTGTAAGCCCCTTCTCCGTATTCCGCTACGTTCTGTGCCGCCAGCTTCACACCGACACCAGACAACGCTTCTGCCATCATCTGAAGATAAGGCACTGGAGGAGCAATCATCACATCGCAAACCAAACTGGAGCTTGCCATCTTGTCCCGCAAGCTCGAGGAAAAGTCCTTCGCGAACCCTGCGTTACCGTTCATCTTCCAATTTCCAGCAACCAGTCTACGACGCATCGTTCTACCTCAGTTCAAGCGGGCGCAAATACTAACCGAGTTAAGCCCTAACTACAAGCCGAAAAAAAGCCAAAATCTTTAGGCTAAAACATCAGTTACGACACTCACCAGATGCTCAACGACCTGATCAACAAGCGCCTGATCTTCCCCTTCCGCCATCACCCGAATGAGAGGCTCTGTGCCGGACGCGCGCAACAAAACCCGACCCCTGCCTCCAAGAAGCTCTTCCTGCTCAGAAACCGCTTTCGCTACCAGTTCGTTAGCCATCGGATCACAACGCTCTGCAATACGCACATTCTTGAGAACCTGCGGCAACTTTGTCATCTCGCCAGCAAGTTCAGCAAGTGTACGCTGGCGCCGCCACATGGCGTGCAACACCTGCAAGGAGGACACAATACCATCACCGGTCGTCGACTTATCGAAACAGATCAAGTGTCCGGAACCTTCCCCACCAAGCAACCACTCATTCGCCTTTAACTGCTCCATGACGTAACGATCGCCGACCTTGGCTCGCGAGAATGGAATATCCAGCGCCCCAAACGCGACTTCGACACCGAAGTTCGTCATCTGGGTTCCGACCACGCCGCCATCGAGCAAACCTTGCAGATGCCGGTCCTTGGCGATGATGAACACCAACTCGTCCCCATCAACCACTTGCCCCTCGGAAGTCACCATTACAACCCGATCGCCATCGCCATCAAAAGCAATACCTAAATCAGCCTGCTCCTGTTTCACTTTCTCAACCAATGCAGCAGGACTAGTCGACCCTACATCTTTATTGATATTCAAACCATCCGGCTGCACGCCAATCGCGACAACATCAGCACCCAATTCCCTGAACACATAGGGCGCCACCTGATACGTCGCACCATGTGCGCAGTCGAGCACAATTTTCATCCCGTCGAGATTCATCTGGCTTGGAATAGTACTCTTACAATATTCGACATAACGCCCGACTGCATCCTCAATTCGCTTGGCTTTGCCAAGCTCACTTGGAGGAACAACCACCAGATCCTTTTCGAGCCATTCTTCTATCTGCAACTCAACTTCATCATCAAGCTTCATCCCCTGCGAGGAGAAAAACTTGATGCCATTATCTTCATAGGGATTGTGAGAGGCACTGATAACAATACCGGCGTTGGCCCGATACGTTCGGGTGAGGTATGCAATGGCTGGCGTAGGCATCGGGCCAATTAACCGGATACCAACACCCGCAGCAGCAAGCCCGGCCTCTAATGCCGATTCGAACAAGTAGCCGGAAATGCGTGTATCCTTGCCGATAATTACTTTGTTCTTAGAACCCTCTTTCTTGAAAACCTGACCACACGCCCAGCCAAGCTTGAGCATAAATTCTGGCGTGATTGCCCCCTGCCCCAGACGCCCGCGAATCCCATCAGTTCCAAAATACTTCCTGCCTGTCATGTTCTTCTCTCTCTTCTCTTAATCTGCCGCCTGCATCGCAGACCAAATCCTTACTGCATCCATGGTCGGAGCAACATCATGCACCCTAAGAACAGTTGCACCACGTTCAAGCGCAAGAAGCGCAGCAGCAACACTGCCGACCAACCGTTCTTCTACAGGCTTATCCAGCACTCCACCTATCATCGACTTGCGGGACATACCTGCCAGGATTGGCAAGCCGAGCACCTTCAACTCATCCAAATGCTTCAAAAGGGAGTAATTGTGCTCAAGCGTTTTACCAAAACCGAAGCCGGGATCAATCAATATTTTTTGTAGGGCGACGCCACACTCTCGCAAACTGGTAACACGCGCATTCAAGAACGCGAGCACCTCTTCCACAACGCCATTATAACGAGGTGCCAACTGCATGGTATCCGGCTCACCCTGCATATGCATAATACAGCAGTAAGCCTGACTTCCCGAAATAACATCCAGGGCACCCTCTCTCTGGAAGGCCCTCACATCGTTGATCATATCAACGCCCGCCGACAACCCTTCCCGCATAACAAGGGCTGTACTGGTGTCCAATGAAATAAAAACATCGGACACATTACGAAGCGCCTCAATAACAGGTATCACCCTATCAAGCTCTTGCTCCTCGCTAACTTTCAAAGCGCCCGGCCGAGTCGACTCACCACCAATATCGATAATGGTAGCGCCCTCATCAATCATGCGAAGGGCCTGTTTAATCGCGGCGTCAATTTGCGAAAACCTCCCTCCATCGGAGAAAGAATCAGGCGTCACATTAAGCACCCCCATTATCTGGGGCTTAGTAAAATCCATACCTACAAATCCAAAAAGAAAGGGCGCAACTCCCGTCGCGCCCTGCCGTCAAACGATGCTTCCGACCTCTTAACGACCCTCTGCAGGACCACCAACGCCATCTACGGGAGGTTCTGTCTTGGGACCAGCCTCGGAGTCCATCTGCTCCGTTTCCGTCCGACTTTCAGCTGCAGCCGATCCACCAGAACTTCCTGAATCACCACTACCGCCCCATCCCTTTGGAGGACGTGGTACCTTATCATTCATAATGTCATCAATCTGTGGCGAATCAATGGTCTCATACTTCATCAAAGCTTCAGCCATAGCGTCCAGCTTTGAACGATTATCTTCTAGAATTTTCTTCGCCCGCGCATAACACTCGTCGATAATGGATCGCACCTCGGCATCAATGCTGGCTTGCGTCGATGCAGAAACGTGTGAAGCTCCGCCACCAGCGGATTTACCCAAAAAGACTTCTTCTTGCGCTTCATCGTATTTTAGCGGCCCAAGTTTTTCCGACAAACCCCATTTGGTGACCATGCTGCGAGCTATATCAGTCGCCCGCTCGATATCATTCGACGCACCAGTGGTCACGCCATCCGGCCCCAAAGTCATTTCCTCAGCGATTCGACCACCATACAGAGAGCAAATGTTACTGATAAGGTGCTGGCGACTCATACTGTAACGATCCTCTTCCGGAAGGAACATGGTTACACCGAGCGCGCGCCCCCTGGGAATAATACTCACCTTATACACCGGATCATGCTCTGGCATCAGCCGTCCCACAATCGCGTGGCCGGCTTCATGAAATGCAGTATTCAGTTTCTCCTTGTCAGACATCACCATGGACTTGCGCTCTGCGCCCATCATAATCTTGTCTTTCGCCAATTCGAACTCAACCATCGATACCGTTCGCTTGTTTGCCCTCGCAGCAAAAAGCGAAGCCTCATTCACCAAGTTAGCCAAATCAGCCCCAGAAAACCCTGGCGTACCGCGCGCAATCACCCCCGGCTCAACATCATCATCCAGAGGCACTTTTTTCATATGTACTTTCAGGATCTGTTCCCGACCCAAAATATCCGGCAAACCAACCACGACCTGACGGTCAAATCGACCTGGACGCAACAAGGCAGGGTCCAGAACGTCTGGCCGGTTGGTCGCCGCAATGACGATGACACCCTCGTTCCCCTCAAAGCCGTCCATTTCAACGAGCAATTGGTTCAAAGTCTGCTCCCGCTCATCATGACCACCACCTAAACC
>DAITOW010000039.1:0-14026 GCA_036833965.1 Oleiphilaceae bacterium | reverse complement strand
ATCCTAATCTGAATATGCAGGAAATAGCGTCAAACATTATTCCGCAAAGGAGGTTTGGCGCTTTGCATATTTCTATCCTGTCGGAAATCCATTTGTCGGCGTTTGTTCTGTTGTTCAGGTTCACGCTTTGGCCGTAAGCAATAAGAACTTAAAAAAGATAATAAGCAATACTGGCCTTCGAAAACTAAAAACGTGACAAACCACTCGGTCTGATCTCGATGTAAACATTTACTCCAAATTTATTGGCACAATAGGTGTATCTGGTTGATTTGGCTGACGACAGGTTCGGCCTTACCATTCGCCAGGCGGAAGACTTTTGCCGGGCGAAGCTAACAAAAATAATGATGAGATAGCAATGAGCGAGACGCAACCAAGCCGTGAGGAAGTCACGGATTCCAATACTGAAGCAACGATAGACTCGCCGCCAAAAACCTTGTTAGATCGTTTCAAGAGAGGCGCTCAAATCCTTATTACCACGGTGATTCTGGCTCTGTTGTTAGGGACAATCACTTCGGGTACCAGCGAAAATGTGCATGCGCAGATGCTTAAGCTTGGCGCATACATCTGGGACGATTACTTCGTTTTACGTGGCGAGCGTCCAATTACGGAATGTAATCCGAATGAGGATGTCGAGGCCCGATTGGATGTGCTTGAACAAGAGCACATTGCCGAGAACGAGGCATTTGCATTGCTGGCGGAGGATTTCAATCGTGAATCCGCCAAAGAGTCCTTGATCAGCCAGCTTCGGGTCTGCCAGAAGAAGCATGATGAAGCGGCGATTTACGATGCGAATTTCACTTCAGCGGTTGAGATCTTCCGCTCGTTTGAACATGTATTTGCCGATATCAGTCTGTTTGCTATTGCGCATCAAAAGCTAACGCTGATTAGCTTGCTGATGCTGGCGACTATTATCGCCACAGCGCGAAAGAGCCACATTGCTTTCCGTTCAGTGCATCACATCAAAGATCACTATATTTCGGAAATTGCGCAACTAGTTTCGCATATTGGTCTGGGTGTTTCTGGTTATGCCTTTTATATCGGCTCGTTGAATTCCGGTACAGAGGTCACGAACCCCGAGTTGTTTTTTGCACTGATCTTCGGCTGTTCGATTCTTGCGCTCATCAATGTGTATCACTTGTCGAATCCTGAAGAGTCTTTGGAGCAGGGTGGTGGTTGGCTTCGCTCGTTGCTCACTATTCCGATCCAGACGTTTATGCTTTTGGCTGCTTGTTTCCACTTCTTTATTACCGAGGGACATTTGCCAGGGATTGCGATTTATTTTACGCAGATTTTCCAACTCACCAATTTACACCTTGCGATTGGTTTGTACATTCTTGCAGGCATGATGCTGAAGGAAACCTTGCTTGGCGCGAAACTATTTGATGTGTTCCGGCCATGGCGTTTACCACCCGAAATGATGGCGTTCGTAGCGATCGCCCTCATGGCGTATCCGACGGCCTACACCGGTGCTTCTGGCATCATCATTATTGCGATGGGTGCTGTGGTTTATCAGGAAATGCGCCGAGTAGGTACGCGTCGTCAGCTATCGTTGGCAGTGACCGCGATGACGGGCTCCGGTGTTGTACTTCGACCTTGTCTTCTGGTGGTGGGTATCGCGATCCTGAACAAGGAAGTCGTTACCGATGAATTGTTCCATTGGGGATTCAGGGTCTTCTTGTTGAGCATGGTGGTGTTTGCCGTTTTCGCCATGATTACCAAAAAAGAGCCGTTGAATCCTGCACCTGTCAGTGAGGCGTTGATTCCCTCTCTGAGACTGGTCAAACCATTGCTTCCATACTTTGCTATTTTGGTTGTTACCCTGATTACCTATGCGTATTTGCTGGATACTTATCTGGATGAATTTTCTGCGCCCATTGTACTGCCGGTTTTGGTTGCGATTGTCCTGATTTGGGAGCGGAAGTTCAGTCATGACTTTGAAAGTCGCAACAAGACTGCGGGTGCAGCGCCAACAGTGTCGCTTGCCTTTCATAAAGCGGTAGACAATTCCGCCATCCAGATTGGCGCGCTGTTAATGCTAATGGCATGTTCGTTCACCGTAGGCGGAATTATCGAACGTGGCGGTGGTGTTCTGGAAATTCCGGAAGCGTTCGATTCGCCTTACGCAGCGATGCTCTTCATGGTTGCGTTCCTCGTGTTGATCGGCATGGTGATGGATCCATTTGGCGCTTTGATCCTGGTGACAGGGACGATCGCGCCAGTTGCATACGCACAGGGTATCCATCCAATTCACTTCTGGATGACGGCCTTGATGGCATTTGAACTCGGTTATTTAAGCCCTCCTGTCTCCCTGAACCATTTGTTAACCCGGCAGGTGGTCGGTGACGAAGAGGTTGATAAAGCGCTCAAGGAGGGGGATACGTTCTACTATCGACATGAGCGAATCATTCTACCGTTGTTGGTGATGGGTACTACCTTGATTCTGGTAGCGTTCGGTCCTCTAATCTATTTTGAGTTTAATCCTTTACCGCTGCCCTGATTTTCATCCACAAAAAAACGGCACGCTGGAATTCAGGGTGCCGTTTTTTTTACGGGTTTAAAGCGATAGGGCTTTAAGCTGCGCCGATTAGCTTCTTTATACTGCCGACAACGTTGTCGCCTTTAAATGGTTTGACGATCCAACCTTTAACGCCAGCTGCCTTGCCACGCGCTTTCATGCGCGGGTCGCTTTCGGTAGTAAGCATGATGATGTTAACGCCCTGATTCTTCAGATCACTGCGAACTTTTTCAGCCATTGTCAGGCCATCCATGTTTGGCATGTTTACATCTGAAATAACCAGCTTGATGCCGCTGTCTCTTTGCAGTTTTTCCAAACCGTCTTTACCGTCAACAGCGACTTCAACCGTTAGGTCGTTGGCGGCCAGGAAGCTGCTAACTTCATTACGTACAGTTGCTGAATCATCAACGACTAAAATTTGTGCCATGGTGCTTTCCTCGCGTTTGTTACTTTAAGCAGGGTAGTTACCCTTGCTTATCTGCTGTTTTTTTTAATTTTTCTCTGTTTATTACAGAGTTTTTACTTCTTTCTTTGATTATAGCTACTTGCTATAGAGTGCAAGTTTTTGTTTAAAAAAACTCCAACTCGCCATTATCTACAAACTCATCGACAGCCTTTTCACTCTCTTCAAACTTCTCCGGAGACCAATTTAGGTTGAAGATAAGCCGCTGATAGAGGGTGATATCAGGGAATCGCATTTCCGGATCATGCAGGGTGAACTTAAAGCACAATTGAGGTTCTGTTGAACCGAAGGAAATATGCTTGCGCTGATGATTCACCATGATTGGCACTTGTGTGCGCAGGCCATCGGTATTGATCTCATTTGTAAAATAGCGCGCTCTGATACTGCCCCAAATAAGGTTGGTAACCTCGTTGAGAATTCCGTTGCTATCCCGTGAGTCAGGTTGTGATTTTTTGATTTGGGATGCGCCCGAGCGGATGAGGTCCAATACTTCATTCTCGGTTGTTTGCAGCATCATGTAACCTCGGCACCAGTCGCTTTCCAATGGTATGAGGCTGAATAACTCACCGTAAATAATTTGGTCTTTTACCAGGTAGGGTAAGTCATTGCGAACCTCAATACCGGGAATGATGCTTTGGAATGCACTTTTAGAAAGCTCAATAATTCCATTGGCAAGCTCAGCCGGGTAGTACATGCTGCAGATGTAGTTCTGCACCAAGTTGTTTAGTTTGTCTGTGTCGCCACTCATGTAGCAGCCGGCAACGGACTCCTGAACAATACTCGGCAGATCGTCCATGCTATCAGTATGTGCTCTACGCAGGAATATGGGTAGTTCAGGACGGGCACGGTGAATTTTTGAGCAAAGCTCAATGCCGCTGACGCCGTTAAAGTCTCTGTCTTCGCTTAGGAATACGGCGCCAAGATCGACGTTTGATTGCATTACATCATTGATCTCGTTGGTGGCATCGCGCAAACCGATGGTATTGTTGCCTGTACAGACTTTTAGTCCGACGAGGTTGTTGTTTGTGCATACATCCTTGAGCACAGAAAGCGCGGCCTCATTGCACTCGTGCACGAGCACCTTGCTGACAATCTGTGTTTGTTTTGTCATTACTGCCTCTACTTCTTAGAAAAATTCTAGCTCGCCACAGTCGGCTTCTTCGACCTGAGCATTGCTTGTGGTGGTTGTGAAATCAAAATCAAGTTCGACGTCGTTACAGACGTAGACGCCACACTCAAACAGGGTTTGGCCATTGATCTCGATATGTTGGTAGCTCTCAAACCCCGGTTTTTGAGAGAACATGTACTTCATGCTGCCAGATACCAAACGATTAGGTGTAGACATACCGAGGCTCGGAATGTGTACATTCAAACTGCGTTTAATTGAACCGCAGAGCGTATTTCCGACCTCGCTGATATAGTCATAAAAGCGATCGTCTGTTAATGCATCCACAGCGGTGCTGAGTTTGTTTGCAACAAATGATTTCGTTGCCTGGTCATTATTGAGATGGATGACCGTCAATACGCGGAACAGGGGTGAGGTGATGGTGAGTAACACAAACTCCTTGAACTCCCCGTGGATAGTTGTGGTCGCTTCTGCGTTGTGAACTTCAGCCTCGGCACTTGAATAAAAGCTTTCATCAATCGCATTTTTAAACAGGCGCCCGATTTCACGGTTAAAAGAACTCTGGCTCATGATCTTTCTCCGCTTAGGCCGCTTGCACTCGAGTGAGTAGTTCTTTGACGATCTCATTAGTTGCTGATACATCGGTCAGGATCATCTTTCCGCCAGCCTGAATGTCCTGGAACGTCGTGGTTGTCAGGAAATCGTTTTTATTCAGGTTTTCTTTATAGCTTTCGCTTAGTTCCTGGCTTCTCATTGCAAGGTTTCTTACCTCTTCAGCAACGACGGCGAATCCTTTGCCGTGCTCACCAGCACGCGCTGCTTCAATAGCTGCGTTAAGTGCAAGAATCACGATCTGTTTAACGATGTTGAAGAACTCCTGATTCTGGTGATGCATTTCAGCGTTGTGCTCCATAAGCTGTGTTAAGCTCTCGTGCCAGCGCTCAAACGTAACAAGCATTGCTGTGAGTTCGGCCAGATCTGCTTCAACTTTGGCCAATTGTTCTGTCAGAAAAAACTTTTCTCGCTCATGTTCGTGACGCAAGCTCTGGATTTGGCTTTCGTAGTTTTGTGCCAACTCATCTTTTTCTCGCTCAAGGGTTTCTCGAAGTAACTCAATATCCTCTGCAAGGGCTGAATGCTGACTGCTTACGTTTTCGTACTTTTGACTGTGGTCATCGATAATTGAGTGGTGCTCTTCAAGAGCGATTGAGTTGGCTATCTTTTGATTGAGCTGATTGACTATAAGGTCTAGCTCGCCTAACTGTTTTTTGCTCTGGGAAGACTTAATGAGGAAGCCAAGGGCAAATGCAATGCCCGCTGCTAGCGCTGAAATAATTATCGTTGTCATGGTACTCGCCGATCTAATTGTTGTTAATTTGACGTCTTGTTGATTTTTTTGACGTTCTAATTTTCAGCCTAGCACCTAATAGTAAACCTGCTTATTTTTTGCTGTTCACTCTTGTTTGTGGCGCTGCCTCTATGAGTTGCGTCTCACTTTTCCTGCTCAAACTCTGAAAAAGTGAGACTTGCTCCACGATTTTTCCGCAAATTGCAACTTTTCAAATTTTTAATCTATCGTGAAATTGAAGGCCAAAAAAATAAACAGAGGCAAAATAATAATGTTTCAGCTGAGTTTTAACCAAAAAGTCGCGTTCGGTTTCGGGTTCATCATCATCTTGATGCTGACGTCGGGATTGTCCTCTCTGTGGAACCTGAACGACATCAATGAATCCACCTCGCGTGTTAATCAGACCGCGGTTCCCGTCGTAAAGGAAAGTAACCAGGTCCAGATTCAATTATTGAAGCTGGCCAAGCTGAGTAGCTTGGCATTTAACGCAGAGGACAGTGAAAGCATCCGGGTTTATAAGAGGAAGTTTGTGCAGGGTGTAGAGGAGTTTGAAAGACTCTTTGGTAGCCTTGATAGCCTTGCCCGTAACGATGCCGATATGAAAACACTGGTTGTCGGAATAAAAAGCAATTATGACGCTTACCGCTTCGCCGTGACAGAGATGTTTGAAGCAAAGACATCGATGATTGCTGCGAATGAAGCTATGCATGCAGAGGCTGACGAGCTCTTCAATCTGGCGGATGCTCTTGGCGGTGCACTGGTCGATCTGCAATATTTCATGGCAGAGCCAAAAGATGCAGAGAACATGGAGTTGGTTACGGGCTTCGCGAATCAAGCGGACACCAATGCCATGAATATTCTTAAGGCAATCGAAGAGGTGAAGCGAGCAAGTGAAATCGACCGTCTTAGTTCAATGGACGATCTAAAGTTCTCTTTGCAAGACTCCAAACTTTGGTATGAAAAAGGTGCCGACGTATTTAAAACCTTTGGTGATACCGAGTATCTGGTCAATGCAGAGAAGGCGTATAGTGATTTGGCAGAGCGCTTCGACTTCAGCCCTTCGATTGTTGATTTGAAAACAAAAGAGCTTGAGCAAGCTGAACTTGCGAAGTTGAAGCTTAACGAAGCTGATGAAGCTGTAACTCAGTCAATTTCGGGTCTGGACGAGTTGCTTGAGTCAGCCAATGGCCAGTTCTATTCCCTGCAAGGCGAAGTGCTCGGAAGCCTCGACTTTGGCTTCAAATCATCGATCGTGATGCTCATTGTTTTAATTCTCTTGGCGGCACGAAACTTCAATTCCATGCGTTCTGCTATTCAGACCAAGATGCAGGATCTTGCCAAGTTGAACAAGATTGGTGGCACACTGGCCGCCGCGCAGAATCAGAACACGGCGCTGGAAGAAGTCCTTCAAAGCATGCATGAAAAGATGGGTGTTAGCCAGGGATCGGTTTATCTTACTAACGATAAGCAAGAGCTTGTTGTAAAGGCGCATTTTCCTCCAAAAGCCCAGGCTGGTGATGTTGCTCCCGCGAGTTTTGAGTTGGGAGAGGGCATTATTGGCAAAGCGGCGAAGACGAAACAGATTATTTTTGTTCCGAATACAGAGCGTGACAAGTCTTATGTTCAGGGTGAGCATGAAACAGCACCCCGCGCTTTGCTCTGTGTCCCTTTGCTGGACAAAGACATTCTTGTTGGCGTTATTAACCTGTCTGGTGATGTTAAGCAGGTTAGTTTTGCCGATAGTGATTATGAGTACGTTTCTTCTGTTGCACAGTCCGTCGTAACTACGATTAAAAATATTCGCATGCGCGAAGTGATCGAAGAACACGCGCGCACGCTCGAGGCAAAAGTAGAGCAGCGCACTGCGGCTCTGAACCAGAAAAACCAGGACATCGCCAACATGATGGCCAACATGCACCAGGGCTTGTTTACCATTACCGAAGGTGGCTTGGTGCACAAAGAGTACGCTGCGTACTTGGAAAAGATCTTTGAAACGGATCGAATTGCCGGACGCAATGTAAACGACCTGTTGTTTGCCAATAGCACGCTTGGTGCCGATGCACGGGATCAGAATATTACTGCTGTCGATGCGATTGTTGGTGAAGATTCTATGATGTACGAATTTAACTCGCATTGTCTGGTTAATGAGATGAATGTGGTCTTCGAAGATGGGCGTGAGAAGATTCTCGAACTGGACTGGGATCCGATTGTGAATGCTGAGGATGTCGTCGAGCGATTGATGATTACTGTGCGTGATGTTACCGAAATGCGCGCGCTGGAAGAGGCTGCCAAAGGTCAGCAGCGAGAACTTGAGCTAATCGGTGAGGTGCTTGCAATTGATGCCGGAAAATTCTCTGAATTCTTGCGTGGCTCAAAACAGTTTATGGCAGCCTGTGAACAGGCCATCAGGAACAATAGCGAGAAGTCTGCGGATGTAATTGCTGAACTTTTCCGCAATATGCACACCGTAAAGGGGAACTCGAGAACCTATGGCTTGAGCTACCTCACGGATGTTGTTCACGAAGTTGAAACGACCTATGACTTGTTGCGTTCTGGCGATAGTATCGATTGGGATCAGGATTTCCTTCTTGGTGAATTGGCACAGGCTCAGACACTGCTCGCGGAATACGAGACCATTTTCCGTGACAAACTGGGACGTGATGGTGATGTTTCGAACGGCGTTAATCTTGATCCGGAGCGAATTGCGAGTTGGCTGGATAGCATCCGTTCCATTACCGAGAAATCGATGGATCAGGACGTAAAACAGGTCGTATCAGAGGCTTATAGCATGCTGGTTTCTATTGAATCTGCGCCGTTGTCGAAAGTGATTTCCGAGCCTGTTCAATCCATGGCGTCTATGGCAAAACAGCTCGAAAAGCCGGTGCCTAAAGTTCAAATTAATGATGCTAATGTACTTTTGGACGGACGTGTTCACAGCATGGTAAACAATATTTTTACCCATGTACTGCGCAACGCGATGGATCACGGTATCGAGTCCTCAGCTGAGCGCAAGGACAAAGGCAAACCGGAAGCCGGCACCGTGCGCGTTGACACATGCCTCGACAATGACTTCGTACACTTCGCAGTTTCTGATGATGGCCGCGGTATTGCGCTAGAAAAGATTCGGGCATTAGCGAGTGAGAAAGGTATTATCGGAAACGATACGATTCTGGTTGATCAGGAGGTTGCCAACCTTGTGTTCCACTCCGGATTTTCAACTGCGGACCAAGTGAGTGATTTGAGTGGTCGAGGTGTTGGAATGGATGCGGTTCGCCAGTTCCTCGAAAGTGAAGGCGGTGCAATTGAACTGCGCTTGACCGGTGGGGCAGAGGGTGATGCGTTCAGAGCATTTGAAACAGTCATCTCTCTACCTTCCCGTTTCTATACTGAGGCGCTTCCATTTAGCAAGACTGCGTAGCATTACGCCCAGTATCTGTCCTATCGATAAAACCCTGCCTGCTCCGGTTACTCCGGATCATGCGGGGTTTTCGTGTTTTAGGCGCGTTTGCCTAGCGCTTGCGAAGGCTCTGCGAAACAGCCATAACGACGCCAGGCCTGCAAAAATATTGCCGATGGCCGCGCCCACCATAAGGCCTGGCAAATCTCCAATGAGAGAGCCCAGATACATGCATGGAACGTAGCAGACGAATAATCGAGCGAACGACATTTTAAGTCCGTCCATAGGACGACTGATCGCATTGCTGGCTGACACGAGCAACATACAAATCCCAAGTAGCGCATAGCTGGCTGGAATATATTTTAAGAACCATCCCAGAATTGCAGCGATTTCGACATTGCCTGTTAATGCGTGACTGATTGGAGCTTCAAAGAGCCAAAGTAAGGCGGCCAAAAAGATCTGCCATATAACCAGGGTTTTCACCGCAAGCTTTAGCAGAAGTGCAATATGATCAAAGTCTTTGGCGCCATAGGACTTTCCTATCATTGGAGGTATCGACATCGTCATTGCGAGCACCAGAATGATTGAGAAAAATTCGACCCGGATTCCCATACCCCAAGCTGCAACGCTCTGTGTGCCATGCGATGCAACGAGAAAGGTTGCCAGCATCGACGAAAGAGCTGGTAGTAGCTGGCTCGTCATCGCGGGCAGGGCGATGTGCAAAATGCTGCGTGTCTTTTTCACGACGCCGTCAAAGAGATGTGTGAAGATCATCCAGCCTCGCTTAAATATTTGGGGATAGATGATTAATGCTCCAAGTAAGAAAGAACTCAGGGTTGCCCAAGCTGCACCAGCAAGTCCCAGATCGAACACGAAAATGTAAAGCGGGTCGAGTGCAATATTGATCAGGCTGGTGGCAACCATGCCGAAGCCGGGCAAAAGAGTGTTGCCGTTGGCGCGACAGATACTGTAACCGAAATAGACAAATGCACCACAAAATGCGGCAACGAGCCAAACTGCCCAAAACTGGTCAACGAAAGGCATTAGCTCAGCGTTACCGCCGAGAGCCTGAACTATTTGCGAACGAAGAAACCATACAATCAGGGCGAGAATTGCAAACACCGAGGAGCCGATCAGTACGATTAACCCCGCAAGCTCTCTCGCTTGTTGTTCTTTGCTTGCACCGAGCAATTGAGAGATTAGCGCGGTTGTCGCAATGCCGATCCCGACCTGAATACCGATGAACATTTGATATATCGGAATAGTGAACCCAACGACAGCAAGCGGTTCAACACCGAGACGCGCAATGAAAACTGAATCAACAAGCTGGAAGCTCATCAAGGAAATAATTCCGAGGAGCATTGGCCAGGTCATCCGCACGAGTTCTTTAAATTCGGCTTTGGTTTGAAGAGTGTTGTGGCTTGAATTTTCTTGAGCTGAGTTGGAAGGCATGAGCGGCTCTTGTTGTTTTTTATGATTATGCCGTATCTGAACCTGACAGTAGAGCGCCTGTTTTAAATTTAACTGTTTCAGCTATGAATGGCATTCGGGCGTGCCGCCTGGGAAATCGTCAATGTTCACGCGAAGGCTTTTAACACCTCATCAACCAAAGGCGCGGGGTTTTTATAGTCGAACGAGAGAGATCTAAAAGACTCACCTTGCTTTAGGATCCATGAGGGAAAGCGATTTCCTCCAATAGAGCGTGCGAATCTGATCTCTTTTAAAAGTGCCTCTTTGGTTTCTTTTCCCTCAAGTTCTACAGCGAATTCTTCAGGATTGAGTCCGAGCTTTTCCGCAAGTGAGCAGAGTACTGATGTTAACGAAGGGTTCTCTGCATTCAGATAGTAAGCGTGCTGAATAGCCCGGTTCATTTCATCCTCCAGTCCATGGCGTCGAGCAATCAATATTGCCCTGCATGCCGGGTAGGTGGAACGTCTTGGCGTATTTTTAGTCCAGAAATCATGATTGAATGAAGTGCCAAGTAATGCCTCGATTTCACGCCAATAGCCTTGTATGGAGCTTCTTAATTCAAGAGGCATTGGTTCTTGCGTGTCCGGAGCCAGCCCCCCAAGAACTTTCGTCCAGGGGATTTTCTTTGTTTCCAATACCTTGGTGATATTTTCAAGTGTTGGCTGATAACCCCAGCACCAGGAGCACATGGGGTCATAAACATAGAATAGGCTGGTTTGTGTTTGAGGCATTATTTCAATGGATGATTTTCTGGTAGTTGCTTGTGCAGCCAAAGCACTAGTTTATGCTTCATCTTAGGAAGTTCTAGGTCTTGCTTCGCCAATGGCTGTATTTGCTGATCATGGACAAGTAGCTTGTAGATCACTTCAATTTTTTCGTCCTGCTTGTCATTTGCTTCAAATTTCACGACGCCGCGTTTTTCGCAGTAAAGCATGCCGATGCGAATTGCTTCTTTAAGAAGCTCGGCCTCGTTTTTCAGTTTCTTGTTCTTCATCTGTTTATCTGCCTTTTGAAGGTTCAAACAACGGTCTATTTAGAGGGTTATGCAAAGCGTTGCTTGAGATACTCGTAGACCGCGCGCAAGCCCAGAGCTTCACCACCAAGAGGGCGGCCGGGAAGAGGGCGGATATTCCACGCCATTACATCAAAATGCACCCATGGGATGCCTTTCTCAATGAAGCTTTCCAGATATAAGGCAGCGGTAATTGCTCCACCAAACGGTACATCGCTGGAGTTAACAAGATCGGCCACCTGACTTTTTAGCATCGCCTTGTAAGGCTGATGAAGCGGTAAGCGCCAGATTGGATCCAGACTCAGCGCTGCGCTTTCAATCAAGCCTGCGGCGACGGATTCATCATTGCAGAAGAAGCCTGGCAGTTCGGTGCCCAGAGCAACACGGCAGGCGCCGGTGAGAGTTGCAAAATCGATGACCAGATCCGGACTCTCGCTACACGCATCATCGAGCGCATCGCAAAGTACCAAACGGCCTTCGGCATCCGTATTGTCGATTTCAACCGTCAGGCCTTTACGAGAAGTGATGATGTCTCCAGGGCGGAAGGCGTTACCGGCTACCGCATTCTCAGCTGCAGCGACAAGGACACGTAGATGCACCGGAAGCGCTTGTGACATGATGAGTCGGGCAAGCCCGATCACATGCGCGGCTCCACCCATGTCTTTTTTCATGTTGCGCATGAAGTTGCCGGTTTTAATGTTCAGGCCACCACTGTCGAAACAAATACCTTTGCCCACCAACGTAATGGACGGTGCGTCCGGGTCTCCCCAGCGAAGTTCCAGCAGGCGTGGGGCGTTCTCAGAGGCTCGGCCGACAGCATGGATAAGCGGATAGTTTTGATCAAGCAATTCATCGCCCACAACCTCGTTATACGAGCCACCAAAAGACTGGGCAAGCGCGTGTAGCGCGTGTGCAAGATCCTCCGGCATCATATCGTTTGACGGTGTGTTGATGAGATCCCTTGTCAGTGACAATGCGGCGACAACGTTTTGTGCTTCTGCTAAAAGTGACTCATCTTCTATCGCAAGCGTTGCGACTGTTTTGTCAGCCTTTTTGTATTGCTCAAACTGATAGGCTGCCAAGCCCCAGCTTACAGAGAAACGGAACTTGAGAAGTTCCAGAGTCTCCTCATCAATAGAATTGGAACTGCCGAGATTGGAAAAGTCTGCCGCGTAGGTGCTTTCCGGAAGCAGTGTAGGGAGGTCGCCAGCAAGGAAGAAATCCTCAAGCGAATCCAGACCAAATACAGCGTGAATAGATCCAGCATTTGAATGAGGAAGCACTAACAGGCCTTTGCCCTTATATTTATTGATTGCAAGCCATTGCTGCAGCTCGGCACTTTGAGAGGCTTTCCATTTCTCGAAGCTATCTTCTGTGATGAGTATAATTTTTGAATCAGAGGATCCTTTAACAAGCGCGTCGGACATAGTGTGTTCCTTGGATCTAATGTTTACTTGCACTGCAAGTTAGTGCAATTTGATTACTTATCTTGAAAGCAGTTTGTTTTTCCACTCTTCGAAGCCTCCGTCAAGGCTGTAGGTCTCCTCAAATCCTTGCTCCGAAAAATACTCCGCCGCACCCTGACTGGAATTGCCATGATAACAACAGACTATAAGTGGCTTGCTTAAATCGGCAGAAGCCAAATAGCTGGTAACGGTATTGTTGTCGATGTGACGGGCGCCATCAATGTGTCCTTGCGAGAAGGATACCGGATCGCGAATATCGACAATTGCAATTGCCTCCGGATGTTCAGTTATCCAGTTCGCAAGCGTTTCGCAATTAATGTGTTTGAAGGGCATTTGTCTCGTCCATCGCTAATCTTGAGCAGTATAGCCGCTGAGTATTCGTATGAATACGGGTGATTCTGGCCAAATGGTTTTTGGCAATGTGCCTAGCTAGAGTAGAAAGTAGTCTAAACTTAAGCGATAAATAAAAACACGGAGCAGGCAATGAGTATGATCGTCTACGGTTATCCAAATACGAGATCTTTACGAGTCATCTGGTTGATGGAGGAACTAGGGCTTGAATACCAGTACCACTTTGTCGATCTGTTAAAGGGTGAAGCTCAGTCTCCCGAGTTTCTGGCCATCAACCCCGCAGGAAAAGTACCTGCTCTGAAGACGGAAGGCGGGATAATTACAGAGTCGTTAGCGATCATGAATTATCTTTGTGCATTGAAGCCGGAAGCTGAGTTGATACCCGGTTTAAGCCCTTTTCGCAGAGCGCATTACGACCAGTGGTGTTCGTTCGCCTTAACGGAGTTAGAGCAACCAATGTGGACGATTTCCAAGCACAAGTTTGCGCTCCCAAAAGAATATCGGGTGCCTGATGTGATTCCTGCAGCCCAGTATGAATTTCAGAAGGCGCTGGGTTTATTAAGCAAAGGCTTGGGTTCTAACAAGTATATTCTGGGTGAGCAGTTTACCGCGGCGGATATACTTCTCGGTCATAGCTTGTTTTGGGGGGTCAGCTTCAAACAGAAGATTGAGCAGGAAAATATCAACGACTATATCGGGCGTCTGGGCGTGCGAACCGCACTTAATACGGCGATGGAAAAAGCTAAAAAAGCGGCGAATTGGTAGCGCCGCTTTTTATTCTTCGATGAGATTTAGATTTCGAAGTCTTCGTCTAGTTTCTTATCAACTAAAGAGTTTTGCAGCTTAACGTATTTCGGGATGCCTGACTCGTCATATGG
>DAITOW010000038.1:0-14119 GCA_036833965.1 Oleiphilaceae bacterium | reverse complement strand
GATGTCTATTCTTCGAGAAAACATCCCAACAAACGCATGATTAGAACGTGCCCCAAATAAGATCAGGGGCACGTTCTTTATGAAACACTTCTTGCCAACAGTACCTCTCGCGCATCCGGATTTTGATCCGATTGACCACTACACGTCGACAAGAGCAGCACTAGCTCCCCGTCAGTTTCACTCAGTTCAAGAACCGGGCGCTGAAACTGTTCCCTCTGTTCAACAACAAAGTATTTCTTTCCGTCAGCTTGTTCGAGCACAAGAACATCCCCTACTTTCAAGTTCGGAAAAAACTGAAAATGTGTGTCACGATGCGCCTGAATAAGAATGACCGCTTGATCATTTGCTTCGTTAAGATAGCTGCTCATTCCGGGCCCGAATGCCAACGCGTGGCCAGATGCGCCATTCAGAACGAAGAGCTCCTCGCCCAGTCGGGGTACGTTTAGTTTGGCAACGGGATATGTGTCTGCCCAGGGCCATGGCTTATGGTATTGATGTGTTATGCCGGTCCGCTCCCATGCATTTTCTATCAACCACTGACCCACGACCGCCTTCGCATTGATCAGGCTCGCCTGAATCAGATAAAGCGAGCCCACGATCAAGCTCAAGGTCAACAGCACGGAAATAATTCGATCGGATAACCTCATCACACTCTCCCCACTTCCAGAATGCCTTTACGCGCCCTTCGGATTAGAGTGATCAGCCACAAGGATAGCGCCACACACAACCAGAGAAATCCGGCTTGTGTAAACCATGGAGCAGAAGTCGCAGTCTGTGCCAATTGGTAGGCCTGCGTGTCCGGCTGCCCTTTTTGCCAGCCCTTGGGCTGATTGGACTTCAAATGCTCGCTTCTCAGCTGCGCACTGGTACGCACTGGCGTCACATCCACCGCCACCAAACTGGTGTACTTGCTAACCTGGTGATGTTTCAACGCAAGCTCCGTCACCTGTTCTTTGAGCATATCCCGGTCATCCGAGATGCTATGCAGTATACGGTCTGTCAGCGTTTTGATTTTTTGCCGGGCCCATTCAACCGCAACGCCTTCAACGTTGCTTGTTTGACCAATCCGCTGCTGCAAATAGGCTGGGTCGTTCCCCTGTTGGGCCTCAATGTGAAGCTCTCCGGGAAGCGAAGTAGTTTTAAAAAGCAGGTATGCCGCTTCATTCATATAGAGATCCGGGACAGGGTCCGGCAGCAACTCGCGCATCTCGACATCCAGTGCAACGCGAATATCCGTCAGTGCGGGATGATTCAATTTGTTGAACATGCTTTGCATTCTCTCATGCACCTGTGAGAGATCACCGATATATGCAAAGGTACCGCGCCCCATCTCGGCTGCACGCCGCATAAAGTAGCTGTTCGGCGCAGACCCGATGCCTACAGTGAACAAACGACTAGTTCCAAGATTGCGTTTTATCTGGAAGAGCAACTGATCTTCATTCGTCACAGCTCCATCCGTAATAAAGACAACCTGCCTCAACAATGCATCGTCCTGATTGTTTAACGCTAGATGCAGTGCTTTGGACATTTCTGTGCCTTTATCCGCATCTTGCTGTTCAAGCGTGTAGCGCGCTTTTAGAAGATTCTTACTTGTCGCGTGACTCGATCTTGGGAACAAAGACCATGCCGTGTCATTGAAGAAAATAATGTTGAAGCGATCATCACTGTTGAGCTGCAAAAGCGCGGAACGAATGGCTTCCTTGGCCTGGCGTATCGAAGGACCGGACATGCTCCCTGAAACATCAAGCACGAAGACCAACTCCCGCGCCCGCGAATCTACTGTCGCGCCGGGCGCAGGAGGCATTAACATCAGCATGTTGTAGACCTCACCACCCACTTTCTCACTGAACATCGAAACCTGGCCATGAGCTTGTGGAGAGTAAATCCAATTAAGGACAAAATCCCGGTTAGCGGTAGCGGCCGAACCCCCAGCCTTCACGACGTATAAAGCATCATTTTGCTTATCGACAGCCAGCGCATGACTATCACTCCAGAGTCGCTCGACCGGCATACCGGCACCCAGGCTTACGGTAAACTGAACCGGGTTTGCATCGCTTTCATTCACATCACGATACTGAATTTGATTCTCTATGGGTAAATCTGAAGGCTTACCGCGCGCGATGTTTGGATCATATTGCGGAGTCGCAACCACTGGCACTCGCAGACTGTAGCCATGATCTTTGAAGTCCAAAGTGTGTTGATAACTAAACACAACCTTAACGAGTGCCCCAGGTGCGATATTCGCCACGCGCGTGGTAAATAAGTTGCCCTTCGGCTTTTCAAGTAAGGCGGCGCGCTTGCCTTCGTTCTTTGCTGCCTTGTAGATTTTCTGCGCCTCTCGCTTTTCCTTGATGTGCCCCTCAATCACATAATCGCCCACAAACATCTTCAGTTGGTCAACCGCAGCATTCTCAGGGAGCGGAAAGGTATATAAACCCTCGACCCAATCTGGGGACGGGTTTTCAAAACTCTGGGAAACAGTAGTGCGAACGATCGGCCCATTGACCGTTATGGAGACGTCTGTCTCCAGAGACAGGGGCTCGGCAATAACCACCTTTTCTGAATTCTCCCCACCAGTGTCAATGATGAGTTCCAGATTAGGAGGCAAGGTGTTGCCTGGCCGATGATCACTCGCCAACGCTGTTTCGCAGAGCATCCAAAACACAATCAGACAGCTGGCAAGTGCTAATTTGAAGAAAAACGAAGTTTTATTATCCTGCGCTTCTGAAGAAGTATTGCTTAGGCGCGGGACGTATTTAGTTATTTGATTATCCATTTTAATTCCCCGTAAAAAGAGGCCACCAGAGGTGGCCTAAAGGCGGGCTTCGCACGAGGATTCGTCAGAGAAGGAAGAACGGATATGGCTCTGGTCAATCTGCGCAAAGCTGCGGGTATAGCTCTAAGGTTTGTTTGTCAGCGGCTTGTCTCTGCTGGCTCTTTCTCAGTGGTTGTTGCACCGTGAGATGTTGCACCGGTCGCGTCCACCAAACGTGCGTCATTCGCCGCCGGCAACCTTCTGCGTACCGGATAAAACGGCCTGGAAAAAGGTTGTACCAACTCGGGATTACGCATCCACAAGCGCAACAAGGTGGCCTCATCCAGAACAACAAAGCACTTCATTAGCGACCACCGACATTGATAGCGAGCGGAAGCAAGGGAGCATCCGCATCGTCGTCCGTCACTTGCTGCGCCTGCATGCTTTCTTGATCAGACATACCCTTTTGATCAGCGATACCATTTTGATCAGACAGACTCTCTTGTGCTCGCACCCCCAATTCAATCGCGACGCGTCGATCAAGCACGTAATTCGAAGCATCACCTGCCGTCACTGTTGCGAATGCCTCTCCATATGCTTTGGCCTCAATGCGCTGCGCATCGATGCCCTGATCAATAAGGTAATCCCGAATCGCGTCAACGCGTGCCTGAGTCAAGGCAAGGTTGGCATCCTCCGCACCAACGAGATCACTATGCCCTGCAAGAGAGATGACGATGCTGGGATGCTCCTGCATAAACGCGGCGAGCTCATCGATGCGTGATTTTGCGTAGTCTGGTATCGACGATGAGTTGTGGCGGTAATACACTTCTTGCGAATAATGTTTTGCGACGCCAGCGAGTATTTCTTCCTGCTCCCGTTCACTGAGCTTTTTCGCTTTCAGGTCTGCAAGTTCTGCAGCATGCATTGCCCTCTCACGCTCGAGCTTTCGAGTTTGAGCGCGTAACACTTCAAGCTGCATATTCGATTTCTTCAACTCACCCTCCATTTCGCTCAACGAAGTCACCTGCGAGTCCAGTTCCTGTTCTGTCTGCTCAAGCGCTGCGTCCTTGTCTTGCCCGTAACCCAAGCTGCCGCCTAGCGCTGCGCCGGCTGCTGCACCAACAGGCCCACCAAGAATCGCGCCCAAGGTGGTACCTATCCCGATCCCCCAATAGGTTGCGGTGTTGTCAGACCCGGAGATTGCCTCCTGGCTTGCGTCCTGGGCCAAAACATTCGTGCTCATCATTAGTGATTGGGCGCTTAGTAAGGTGATTGCGAATGCAGTCTTTGTTGCGTTCGATTTTGGTTCTAAATTCATTCCAGTGCTAATTGAAAAATCTTTGTTTGGCTTCATAACTCTTATCTCCATGCTTTCCATTTTTTGTGTGCTTTCAGTGGTCGCCCGGCGAGCAGTCCCTTGCCACGTGCAATGTCGTTACTGCTCAAGTTGCACGTTCCGTCTGTTGCCAGGCGTTGGGGCTATTGAATGATTTTTCGCTGACGCGGTAATGGAGGAGCTATGGATGCTTGGTTGAGATAATCTGGTGTTTTGCATAAGTTCTGCAGAACGCAATGAAACAGGCGTATTCATCAGGAAACACTCTTTCTTTCGCAGAGAAACTGGAGACGCTATGGAGAAGTTCTGGAGATGTGGATTTAAGCTCCATGAACGGGCGAAACTCAGGTAAAGTTGTCCATAACAACCCCAAGATTTCTCCCAAATAAACGGAATTGGACTGACTAGATATGAGCGACCGCATCGCTATTGTCGAGGATGACATAGACCAACAACAGAACTACGCAGAGGCGCTCACCCTCAAGGGCTTCGAGACACACTGCTATTCCAATGTCGAATCCGCGTTAGCCGGTATTGCCGAGATAAAACCAGACATCATTTTGCTGGACGTCGTGCTCGAAGACGACCCCGATGGAGGATTTACTATCTGCAGAAAGCTGTTAGATCAGGGGGCAAATTTGCCAATTGTCTTTCTGACGGATCGTTCCGACGAGATTGATCAGGTGTTCGGCCTCAGACTTGGCGCTTGGGACTACCAAACGAAGCCGATCTCGCTATCGCTCCTCGCCGAACGCGTGAAGTCTGTACTGCGCATTCACAAAGCGCGAGAAGCCGTTCAGGCACCACTCATGGACAGTCTTACTAAAACCACTCAAGCGCCCAAGCAGGACGAATCACGAGACCTCGTTATCCAACACAATACCTCGTTTGTCTCCTGGAAAGGCCAACCAGTCAGACTCACACTGACGGAGTTTCGTTTATTTGTGGCGATCCATGATGCCGGAGCGCAAGGCATTGATTACGAGTCGCTGAGCGAGAACACCATGCAACGCATGGTCACTAACGGCACGATTAACAGCCACATCAAAAACATCCGTCGAAAATTCAATGAGATTGATCCAGAGTTTAACGCCGTATTGAACAAGCCAGGTTTTGGCTACTGTTGGGACGCACCTTGATGCCTCGGTTTGGAATCAAAGCCCAAATTATCCTGCTCAGTTTGGGCTTGCTCACCATCCCCTGGTTCGCGTGGACGTATTGGCTAGAAATTCAAAAAGCCGCGATTACGGCGCAAGGCCGCATCCAGCTCATTGAAACCAAAGCCATTGCAACTAGTCTGGTCGCGACCCAAGAGAATATTGCAAAGTTACTGGCAGCAGATGAAAACAGTGAACTCGAGAAGCATTCGCTCAGCGCCCCTTCTGTCGTAAAGCCCATCCGTCTGGACGGCGAATTCGGGGACTGGAACGGACAAACGTCAGCGCTTGAAGCACTGAACTCCAGCTTTTCCATCTGGCAAGCCAACCCTGAGGAACCGACAGAAACAGCCTTTGGCTTGGCGCTCGCGCAAACGGAGAAACATCTTTATCTCGCTCTGAATGTGCAAGACGATCTTGTCCAGCAGCGCCAACCCAACCATCTTCGACTGGACTACAACGACCACATTCAGCTGACCTATCAGGACGCCCTGGGCGCCCTTCAACGCGTGATCATCCCGGCACAAGGTGAAGGAGACCTCGCGAGCTACTTTACTGACTTTTCGTGGAAATTCGGGGTCGACAACAAACACCCGATTTCAGGCGAAGAGATAGCGAGTCATCTGACAGGCATTCAGGGGTATTGGAAGAACACAGAACAGGGCTATGCCATTGAATTGCGGATGCCAACAGAAGCGCTCAATGGCGTAAACCCGCGCCTACACTTGGCCGTTGTTGACGTCGATGACAAACCCGCATACGGGCCTACCGCAATAGTTGCCAGTCTTCCCAAGCAACTCGAGACCGAACTCAATCCACTTGGCCTGCATGCGCGTGAACTACAACGCGTCATCGAACAACTCAAGTCCACTTACGCAAGGCTCTGGGTGTTTGACCGCCAAGGCCGTGAATGGGCCTATGGCGGGCGCGAGGCACACGATGGCGTTGAGCCACTGGCATTTGACTCACGTTGTGTGCAACAAGCACTGCAAAATACAGAAAGCCCCCTGCAATACATCGAGAATGAAAGCGGCAAGTTGGAGCGGATTATCGCCTGCCACCCGATTATTGATCAAAACCGGGTGCTCGGCGTCGTCGTCATAGATGAGTCAGCAAAGCACGTTTTGGGCAAGGAAGAAGACAAGATACAGTCGATTGCCACACGGCTTGCGCTAGCGGTCATTGGAGTTGTACTGGTGTTTTTCTTCTATGCTGTGTATTTGGCAAGGCGGATTGCCCAGCTCAACCACGAATCAAAAAATACCATTGACCAGCAAGGCCGCATAGAGAAAACGCAACTTCAATCTAGCAAAGACTTCCCTGATGAAATTGGTGACCTGTCGCGCACCATCACCAGCTTGCTGCAAAAACAACAATCGTACACAGAGTTTCTCGAACGCATTCCGCAAACCCTGCGACACGAGATCGCAAACCCGCTCAACAAACTTCGAACATCTCTTGAGCTACTTCTAGACACCCGTCCCGAACTCGCAGATGACCGATTCATAAAGCGTCTTGAAGCGGGCACAGATCAGATTAACCAGATCACAACCCACCTGACGGAGGCTGCAAGTCTGGAAGGCGCCATTCAGTCCGAGCGTTTAAACACCTTGGATCTGAATCAGTTCCTGCATGGTTATTTTGAGAGTTGGACAAACCCCGTGTTCGTCGTGCCGTTTAAAACAGAGCCTTTTGAGATACTTGGTGACGCCTCTCGTTTGGAACAGATGTTCGACAAACTCATGGACAACGCGACCAGCTTTTGCACCAAGGATGGAACGGTCAGTATCACGGTCAAGCAGGAAAAACACTTTGTGCAGGTGGATATCGAAAACGACGGCCCCCTGCTCGCAACGGACAACCTCACGCAGCTATTCGCGCCCATGTCTTCTAATCGTTCCAGCGGTGGAGAGATTCATCTCGGGCTTGGTTTGCACATCGCGAAACTGATTGCCGAAAAACATGGCGCTAACATTCTTGCCAAAAACAGAACCGACGAAACGGGTGTGGTGTTTAGCGTATTGTTCAAGCGCTAGGCTTAATGTGCCGCACTCATATAGGGTACAAAAGCCTAAAACAAGCATCTGCGCGTTTTAAACCAGCTTGCCTATCCGGCTCATCGAGCACAAAAAAACCCGCCCATCTTAATACCGAAGGACGGGGTCTCGAGCATTTCTAATAAACCTTTTTGTCGTTTAAGACTCTATGATGTTGTTCTACTTTTCGGGGAGGCCTCAACTGCGATCCGATTATATTCACGCTATTTAAAGACACTGGACCAGAGGGTTTGCTCTGTTTCGCCTGTATCTTTTTTGAGCCAGAGAGCGGCGGCGTAACCTGAGGCACTGACGTCGCAACTAATGTAAGATCCCATGTCTGGGTCGGTATCAAGGCTGCTACTTGCTGACCAGGAATCGTTTGATTCGGTATATCGGCTCACTACCATGTGGTCATCTACCATTGGGTCGTTATCACGCTCGCGCCAGCAAGCGATAGCATTACCTAGCGCGTCTACACGAATTATTGGAGTCCAAATGGATTGAGTACTAACGCGGGGTAAGGTTCGAAGGGTGTCCCACGTGCCCGAAGTGTAACGACGTGTCGCGATCATTCTGTCGCCACTACCACGCTGCTCCCAGATTGCAATGGCACTCCCGTCCTCGCTGAATGCTATATCAGGGTAGTAGGCAGAGTTCACATCATCGCTTTCTAACAGCGTCGCCGTTGCCCACGAGCCATTGTCAAAAATATTATAAAAGATGCTGTTTCTGCTGTCGGCGGTTTGCTGCCAAACGGCGATAGCTTTTCCTGACGGGTCAATTGAAACGCGAGGCTTCTCGGCTGCATCATTCGCATCGCTTATTTCTGCAGGGGTAGACCAAGTATCGTTTGATTTGGTGTACGCAGCTGCATAGATGACATCTTGGGCTCCGTTATTTTGGGTCCAAACCACGATAGCATCTCCAGAATCGGTAACGCTTACTTGAGGGCTGGGGTAGGAAGTGGGAACCAATGCGTTTGCGCTATTCTCAAGTGCTATCGAGGCTCCCCAAGTGTCCATACTACTATCAAAGTGCGCAGCTCTAATACTGTCATCGGTTGAGTTGGACCAGACAAGCACCGCGTCGTTTTCGTTGTCAAAACCAATCTGTGGTTTCCACTCGCTGCCCGCAGTTGCCGCATCAATTTTGGTTGCAGTGTCGCTCCAGCCAGTAACTTTATCGTAGTGGTTTGCGTATATCTGCTGGACGCTGCTCTCGTAATGAGACCAGACAGCGATTGCGTTACCGTTGTAGTCCATTTTTACTAAGGGGTGCGCTGCACCTGTCGTTAGGTCAACTCCTCCGTTAAGGTCTATCTGTGCTCGTGCGGACCATGTGTCATCGGCAACGGTATAGTAGCTCGCATATACGTTCGGAGATTGATACCACACGGCGATGGCATTGCCATCAGCATCTGTCGCAACCGACAGTTCACTGACTTCTTTTACGTCGTCATCCTCTCTTTTTTCAGCTGTCCCCCAAGCTCCATCACGTGTTGTAAAGCTTGCCTGCGCTTGGGTAATGGGGTCGCCACTTAGATTGGTAATACCATTGGTGACAGCAATGGTGTGTTCCCTTAACAAGGCAAGCTTGCTGTCGGGATCGAAGGTAGCAACGTTCGTCGCGCCATCAAAAGATACCAATCCGGCGACACTGCTTCCGTCATTGAGTGTGACGGTGGTGGCATCTACCGATGCTCCCAAAACATCAAAGGGAAACGTAGCGGTGACGTTAGCGGTAGGCTCGACTCCCGTCGCATTGTTTGCAGGGTCGAAGGTGACGGATGGCGCGCTGGAACCTCCGCCGCCTCCGCTACACGCGGTTAGCGTTGCGAGTGAAATACTAACAATTAGGAATTTAATGGGGCGATACATGCGCTTTTACCTCGGAGTCAAATTGAATGAGAGCGGCTTTGCAAACTCTCATGCATGAATTCATGTGTTTAAACGTATTCGACGGTGCCTTCACCAGCCCAGACTGCGCCATTTTCCTAACACAAACCGCCGTCTTCGGCAGAGGTGTTGATAGAAAGTGTGCTGAGTACTAAACGATGATTAATGGGATGTTGTTTAGGCATGTCTTGTTCCTTGATGTTGGGTTGTGTACTACCTTGTCGAACAGACTGCTTAAACGGTTCCAACCCAACTTCGATAAATGTTTTGTTGTTTACGGCTCTATGATGTGGTTGTCATAGATGCCTCTTATCAGACCAGAAAGACTTTGACCCGTACTGCTAATTTCAGAGTTCACAAAGATCGCCAGTTCCATGTCGTCAGGCATAAGAAAGACAAAACATTGTTCGGTGCGCGCAATCGAAGGAATGGTGATATTGTCCGTCCAGAGCCCGCCTTTGAAATAGGTACGCCCTGCTGCGGTACTTTCACCCAGAACCGGACTACTTAAGCCCCAGGACTGATTAAGTAACTCCGATGCACTCGACGCACTGAGTATTTTTCCTTCTCTTAGTGCGCGCATCACATCAAGAATCTCGGTAATCGTCATGTGCCAACCCATGCCACCAGGTCGACTGGTAAAACTGCCACTGTTCCAGCCTGCCCCGCTTGCGTTAAACGTATAGGCTCGTGTTGAAGATGCGTTTTTGGTCAGCGTCGGGAATGCGCCATGCGGATTGAAGACATTCTGCTGCATGTACTGGTTGTAAAACGTGCTGGTAGAAGAGTCCCACATCTGGTCATTTGCAGCCTCACTTCCAAAGTTTGCAGCTGGGTTAATAAATCCGCCAATCGTCGAGATGAGAATACGCATCAGACCGAAGTTCATATTCTCATAATTTGTATTGCCGTAGTTACCAACCAACGCGGCATTCACCGGTGCCTCAACGACCGTTTTCATCGTCGCCCAATCAGCATTTGAACCGCCAGTAATCAAACCAGAGGCATGATTCAGCAAATGCTCAAAAGTGATCAAACCAACGTTAGGGCTCGGATCCCAATAGGCTGGTAGGTAATCGATAATGAATTCATCAGTATCAATACCATTTGCATCCAACACATGAATTAAACCAATTGCCGTCATCAACTTGGATACGCTGGCCACATGCATTCGACGATCTGTATTCCATCCTTGGGTTGGAGCATCACCAACATTCGGATTGCGGCTCCAGTTCCATTGCAGAATACCCACCGTTTTGCCATCACGGCGCATTTTCATCGCATAGCCGTTGACGCTGTTACGAAGAGCCTCATGCAATTCTGCGTTAAACCCAGCGATATCGAGATAATTCGGATTTTCCGGAGTAGGCTCCCAGTCCATCGGAGGAACAGGGAACCCTCCTGGTGGTGGCGGATCAATGTTCTTTACGGTGGTCGGCCCTTGTCCACCAATCGTGCGTTGTTTGATTTCAAACCCCGGTTCCCGCTTCAACTCTTCGATTTCAGCGACGCCGAGGATCTGGTTATAGCGTGACCCTTCAATATCAGTATCGCTTTGCCCTGTATCATCAACGCCGACCCTAGCTTCTGCGCGAATGTTAAACTTGAGATCCTTGATCGAAACACGGCCATCAGCAATGCCAGGTACCATTTCACGGCTTTTAAGCACTTCGCGCACGCCATCCTGATTTAGCAAAGCGTTGAAACAATCAATACTGGTTGTACGGAGTAACTCACCGGTAGCAGGGTCGGCACATTCAATCGGGGTAGCTTCGGTGCGATCTTCTGTGGTGGAAGAATCCAGAGCATAAGAGGGCAGCGACACCGATAGACCAAGTGCCGACAACAACACGAACTTTTTCGAAATACGGAAATGACTTTTCATTATTTTCTCCTGATCTTTCCAAATTAAGAGCTCTAACAATGGGCCGTCTCGCCGTGTTTTCAGGCGATAGGCATTGAACCAAGTTGCATAATAATTCTGCGCCTGGCGGTCATAAGGGGAAATATGAAATTAGGGATATGAGCATGCTCATAGATACTTACTTGCCAACTCTTATTATGCTTGTCTTTACGGGCAGGCTTAGTTATGGAACCATCATCAAAAAACAAGAGGTTGGGCTATGAATATATTACTGATCGACGACCACGCTTTGTTTCGGGCCGGCATGAAATATTTGCTTCAGGAGCTCTCCGAAGATGTAAACATCGTTGAAGCCTACAACAGCGAATCTGCAGTGAATGCTCTTCAACAAGACCGTTGTTTTAATCTCATTCTTCTCGACCTCGATATGCCGGGAATTTCAGGCTTTGCTTGCATCAACCATATAAAGCTTCACGCAAAAGACAGCCCTATTGTGATTCTATCCGCCGACAACCGGGACGAAACCATAAGACAGGCTGCCCAGTATGGGGTGAAAGGCTATATCCAGAAATCTACTGAAGCTGACAAGATGCTTCCGATATTGCATCGGGTGTTGGAAGGTGAATCGGTGCTACCTGAGCATATTATTGAGCAGGCCAAGGTTGATGTATCTGCCCAAGGCAAACTGACAGCCCGACAAATGGAGATTCTTTCCCTGATTGTTCAGGGAAAAAGCAACAAGCAAATCGCTTATTCTTTGGGGATTACTGAAGGCACGACTCGCATTCATGTCACCACGATCTTCAAGGTATTGAACGTCCGTAGTCGTTCCGAAGCTGTCTACAAAGCGCTCAATCTGAATCTGGACTACAAAACCACCACACTATAGCGCCACCACAAACTAGGTTTTCAGTAACGTCACAATCTCATGATTTAGTCTATCCGGATCAACGGGTTTGTGAATGACTGTCAGCGATTCCAGGTTAGGGTTGGGTTCAATGGTGTACTCCAGATCGCCTGTCATGATGATCGCTTTAAGTTTCACATCCAAATAACCGGCCAGTCGCGCCAGCACTGCATCTCCCCGTTCATTGGCACGAAGGCGATAGTCCGACAATACAACGTCCGGCATAACACCTTCTTCATCCAGCACCTGAAGCGATTCTTCCCCGGAGCCTGCCGTAAAAACGGTCGCGCCCCACCCCTCAAGCAAGGCTTTCATACCGCTCAAAATTGTTGGGTCATCATCAATCACAAGGGCGATCATCCCATAAAGTACGGACTCATCAAGCTCCGATGACACGCCCTGTACCACCAACTGCTCTGCCTTGGGCAACATAATGGAGAAACGCGACCCTTTGCCGGGCAAAGAACAAACGCTGACCCTGTGATCAAGCAAAACGGACAACCGGGCAACAATGGAAAGGCCAAGCCCCACCCCTTTTTCTCTATCACGTTCAGGGTTATCTACCTGATAGAACTCCTCAAAAATATTTCCAATTTCATTTTCAGCGATTCCAATACCCGTATCCCAGACTTGCAGTTCATAGCCGTCGCCGCGCCTTCGGACACCAACCAACACCTTACCCTCGTCTGTATAGCGAATCGCGTTTGAAATCAAATTGCGAATCATGCGCCCCAGTTGTGAGGCATCGCTATTTACACACGTACCAGAAGCGCAGCGAACTGCCAGTTCGAGCCCCTTACTATTTGCGACCGAAGTGAACTCTGCTTGAATGGTTTGCAGCAGACTGCACAGATTAAGGTCGATCCGATTCATTTGTACCTCATTCGCATCAATGCGCGAAACATCCAGCAAGGTATCAAGCATTGCGCTCAACGCGCGCACGGAATCCCTAATCTCTCGATGAAGGGTCTGCGGTTCGTTCGAGGGTTTACCAAGTTGATTGGCAAAAAGACCCAGCGCATGCAAAGGCTGCCGCAAATCGTGACTTGCAGCCGCCAGGAAGCGTGACTTCGACAGGTTGGCACTTTCGGCTTCCTGCTTCTCCAGCCTTAGTTTCTCGGCCAGCTCTTCGTTGCTTCGCGACAGAATATTTGCTCTGGTCATCGAATCGTCAAATGCCTTGTTCACGATGATTGATGTTGGAACCCAAATGAGAAAAATATAACCAATTAATTGGACGGCGGAGTGGTCAAACTGAATCGCGTGAATAGCAGGCAGAATGGTAATTGGAAAATAGTAGGTCGGGGAAAGCTTGTAAGACGCACCGAACAGAAACACACCGGCAACAATGTTGAATGACGTAACTGTCATAACCACCATGTGCAGTATGGGGTCATCTGACTCTACAAAATAAGGTAACAGACCATAAGAAATACCCCAGCCTGCACCCGCACACCCGGCAATGAACATCCAGAACCGTGCACTCGGCTGAGAGGACCTGCTTCGAACGAGTTTAGCTATCCAAACCAGAGTATTAGCCGAGCACATCAATACAAGCCATACCGCAGCCCTCTGGGATTGCTCCTCAGTGAAATAGATATAGGCAAACATCACCGCTGGGCCGACATAATACGCAAAAATGCCCGAGTTAAATGAACTAAACAAAATGTCCAGACGATCTCGCCTAATCAACTCTTCTTTAGTCACGGACATAGATTCCCTGCTCATTATTTTGCGTAGCTCTTAGGTTAACTCCAGAAAGAGATAAAACCTATATAACATTCGTTATAGAGGGCTTAGACCAAACGTCGACTCGCATTCAAAAGTAGACGATGTGCCTAGCCCATATCTCGCTGAAAGGTGTCCAGGAAACTATTGACGCAGTACAGGTTTTGAAACGTTTCTGAGAGGCTGGCACCCGCGACTTGGTCTGTGCCAAGCACCAGTTTATCGAGATGGATGAAGGTTATTTGGTCATTCAGGAGAAATACCAAGAGCTACGTCCACAGCTTGTTCATCAACTAGCGACCGATCGTTCATGGCATCGACTAAATTAGCGATGAATCAAAGGAACCAGCCCTTTAATTCATAACTAACTTTCCACCGCTTGCAATAACCACCGTTATCAAACCCAAAGTCAGGTTGATCGCGATAATTCTTCTCATC
>DAITOW010000037.1:4600-14146 GCA_036833965.1 Oleiphilaceae bacterium | reverse complement strand
CGCCGTTCATTGTGGCCTTGATAAAAACGCTGTAGATCGGCTATACCTCCCCGCGACAATGCCGCCGCAAAACGGGATTTAGCGCCGACCTACATGCACGAAATCTGCAGCGAGGGGGCAATAGATCCTGTAGCGAGGGGGCTCTGTCCCCCGACAATTCGGCCGCAGAGGACCGACCTACATAGAGGTGCGTGTGTAGCGAGGGGGCTCCGTCCCCCGACAAGTCGGCCGCATAAAGGGATCAGGCGCCGACCTACATAGGGTGGTTTTGAATGATTGAAGCCATGCGCGACTTTAGGATGATGTTGACTCGCGTTACACTGGCGAATCTTCACTTTCGAGGCCATTCAATGAAATCCTTCGTACTCCGCGCTCGCGCTGCGCCTACTGACCCTGATGCCTTTCTGGCGGAAGTAGGGCAGGACGCCCACACCGAAATCGTTGCCCACACCCTAATGAACGCCTTGTTTGTCGCGCAATCGCATCGCGAAGATGTTGTGGTGTACGTGGTGCTTGAGAGCACGGCCGACTTTTCGCGCACGATTACTTTCACAGCCTCCGAGCTTTCAAACATTGGCGGGTTTCATGAGGCGGCCTTGCTTGGGAAAGTAGCGAATGCCTTGAGGGCATCTGTAGGGATGAGCAAAGAGCAATTAAAACAGGTCGAGCCGGGCATCACCGTGCAAACGCTCAGTTTTGAGCGCCTGATTAAACAGCTGGCTGAAGACCATTCGCTGTACATGCTGGATATTAAGGGTGAGCCGGTTCGCGATGTCGCGTTTAGGGAGAACCCGTGTTTTATTCTTACCGATCATATTCCCATGCCCAAGAAGAGCTTTAATACCCTCAAGCGGTTTGGCACGGAGAAAATCAACCTCGGTCCGAAGATGTTGTTCGCCTCCCAGTGCGTCGTGTTGATTCATAACGAGCTGGATCGTCTGTAGGCTTATTTGTTGACGAAAGAAACCTCCTGGAAATGGGGGTTTTCAACACAGGCGACCATCTTTTCCAGTTGATCGAGGACGATCAGCTTTTCCTCTCCATCGACATCGATTTTTATACATTCTTCACGATCGCTGTTGCGGGCAGTGTCCAGCGCCTTGCCCTCTATGCTCTCGCCCGACTTAAACAGCAAACGCAGCGGATAGCGGTAAAGACAGGCGATCTCGATGTAATCGTGGTCGTTGCAAGAAATCATTGTATGCTCCTTTCGATGTTGTTTGGCTTGCCTGGCTGCATCCTGTTTTCCTATTTTCTGCTTATTTCGCGCCAAAATGGAGATAAACCCGTTTTATACGCGCCCTTGTGAATCTACTTCAAGGTAAAAATCGGATTTGCTTGTAAATGTATATTTCATTTTGTTATCAGCACGACTTAAAACTTGAAATTATAAAAATCTGCACTTGAATACATGCAGTTTGAAACAAGAAAGAGACAGATTCACTGTCCTAAAGCCTTTTAAATTCGTTACCGTTATCTTTGGTTAAGATCATTTAAGGCTTGTTCTTGTAGAATTTTTGTCGCTTTGGAGTCGGTGAATGTTTGGTATGGAAGACAAGAAAAAGTCAGCTGCTAAAACTGAATCGGAGCCCGAAAGCTCTGCTCAGCCCCTTGCCGACGTAAAAAACGTCTCGGATGAAGATATGGCTCGCTATGGTGATCAAGGGAACGGCGATCAGGGTGGCGGTGACCAGGGTGGTGGTGATCAGGGTTCGGGCGATCAGGTGCAAGGTGCTGCGCCACAACACATGATTTCCTATCGCGCCGGTTTCGATGTGGTTGCCTGGTTGCTGGGCTACTTTGATTATCACCAGGAAGCGAAACAGCTTGACGACTCCAACCCTTCGCAAAGTATCTCGCTTGAGCAGCTCACGGAGCTGGCGAGCAAAAACCATTTAAGCCTGCGCCCTTGCGCCAAAATAGGTCACGACAAGGTTGAGGACTTACTCGGCTTTTTACCTTTATTGCTGATCGGGGATAACAACACTGCCCTGATTGTTCTTGAACAGACTCCGGGTCATTGGCGTGTCTTTGATGTCAAACAGCGCACCGAGAAATACCTCTCTGCCGATGAGTTGATCCAATTCAAGGCTCTGGCACAGTTTTATGTGGCGTTCGAGAGTGAGTCTGCCGAAGCGCTGGAACCTTCGAAAAGCTTCTGGGATAACTGGATTGTTAAAGAGGTGGTCAAACACAAGACCATCTACCGCGACGCGGTTCTGGCGTCGGTCGTTATTAACCTTGTAGCCCTGTTTATTCCGCTTTACACCATGAATGTGTATGACAAGGTGGTGCCGAATCTGGCTTTCAATACCTTGTGGGTACTTACCGCGATTGTGACGATTGGTCTGATTTTTGACTGGATTTTGAAATCGGCGCGCTCCATGCTCACCGATAAAATCGGACAGCACATTGATACCGTTCTTTCCACCAAAATCCTGCACAAGGTGATGTCGTCCAAGAGTGAAAACACGCCGAATTCGATTGGTGTGTTTGCCAAGCAGTTCCAGGACTTTGATGGTGTACGCGACTTCCTGAATTCGATGACCATCACCGCAATGGTGGATCTGCCTTTTACCTTGCTGTTTCTGTTTATTATTTATCTGGTGGGTGGTGTGCTCGTGATTGCACCCTTATCCATCATGATTTTAATGCTGATTATTACCGTGTTGGCACAACCGAAGGTGGTAAGCAACATTCAGCATATTTCGCAGGTGAAGTCGGAGCGCAGCGGTTTGTCGTTCGAAGCCCTGCAGCAAATGGATACGCTGAAACTGAATAACGGCAAGCAGTGGATGCTCAATCGCTGGCAGGATTCGGTCGAGCGTTGTGCGCAGGCATCTTTCGACAGCAACAAGCTCACCAGCAAGCTCAATCACACTACGCAGTTTTTGCAGCAATGGCTGACGATTGCTGTGGTTGTGACAGGTGTTTTCCTGATCGCTGAAGGCATGATGACCATGGGTGCCTTGATCGCAGTGACCATGTTAAGCGGACGAACCGTTGGCAGTGTGATGCAGATTGCAACGCTGATTACCCGTTACCAGCAAGCCAAAGAAGGGATGAACTCGATTGACACCTTGTTGTCGCTGCCAGAGGAGCGTCCTGCGAACGAAATTCAGATCGAGCGTCGTAACTTTCATGGCGAGATCAAACTGGATGATGTGAGCTTCCAGTACCCGAATACGGAAACCTATGCACTACAGGGCATCAACCTGACTATTAAACCCGGTGAGCGTGTTGCGCTGCTTGGCGGCATGGGTTCAGGCAAGACCACCCTGTTGAAGCTTTTGCAGTCTCTTTATCTGCCAACGAGTGGCCGTTTGCTCTACGACAACCTGGATGCGAAATACTGGGACGTTGACCTGCTGCGCAAGAATATCGCCACCTGTGAGCAGCATCCAAAGTTGCTGAAAGAAAGTATCTTCAAAAACATTACGATCAGCTCCGGTACGAACACCTCCGACCATCACCTCTCGCACGCGCTGCAGCAGAGCGGTCTGGACATCTTGTTGAACAAGATTGAGGGTGGACTTGAGAAGCAGCTCGGTGAGAACAATATGGGCTTGAGCGGTGGTCAAACACAAAGTGTTGCCTTGTCTCGTGCCTTTATGAAGCGCTCGCGTTTGCTGATTCTTGACGAGCCGACATCGATGATGGACCAGAACACCGAAGTACACGTGCTCAAATCGCTTAAAGAATTGCCAAGCTCTACCACGCTCATTCTCTCGACCCACAATATGCGGCTCCTGGAGATCGTGGATCGGGTCATCATTCTTGAGCAGGGTACGATCAAATACGATGGCAGTGTCGACAAACTACGCAAGAGGTCTGCCGCATGAACTCAATAGACCGCTTGCTACTAAAACCGCGTTTTATCATCTATGCCATTCTGGCGTTCGTATTAAGCGTATTGGTATGGAGTTATTTTTCATCGCTGGATCAGGTAGTGATTGGCGATGGCAAGATCAAACCGCGAACGGATATCCAGGAAATTCAGTCGCTGGAAGGCGGGATTATCCGTGAAGTGCTGGTGAGCACGGGCGATGAAGTTAAGAAAGGCCAGCCATTGATTCGCTTGGATGACATTGCGTTCAAAGCAGCCTTGAACGAGCAGTTACAGGAAATGGACAGCTTGCAGGGGCAAATTGCCCAGTTTGAAGCGGAGTTGAAAGCCAGCGAGGAACTGGATGAAGAGACGTTTGAAACCTCGGTGAAAATTGAAGACTTTTTCCCGGAGGGCCTGTCTGCAGCGAGTCAGCGCAGTGCAAAAGCAGCCTTTATCGCAGCACTGGATTCACTGCGATTGGAAGCGAGCACCGCCCGCAAGCGAATCGAACAGGCAGAGAAAGACGTCAAGGAAGCCGAGAACAACTTGAAAGTTCTCAAGGACAACCTGGCTTTGGCGGAAGAAGAGTTACGACAAAACCAGCGCGCGTTTGAAAAAGGCGCGATTTCGGGGGCGGAAGTGCAAAAGCTCAAGCGCACACGCAACGATGCCAAATCAGAGCTTGATGCCACGCGTTACGACATCGACCGGAAGAAGAAGCAGGGTCAGGAAACACGACTTGAGCTGGGCAGTCTGGTGGCGAAGTTCAAATCGGAAGTGCAGGAGAAGTTGAACGCAACCTCTGCTGAACTGTCGCAGTTGCGAGCAAACAACGAGGCGATCAGAGACAAAGTGCAGCGAACAGTGATCGAATCACCTGTTGAGGGTGTCGTGAAAACAGTGTTTGCCAACACCACGGGTGGCGTTATCCAGCCGGGTGAAACCATGATTGAGATTGTGCCTTTTGATAAGGAAATGCTGGTTGAAGTGAAGATCACGCCGCAAGACATTGCGTTTATCAAGCCCGGTTTGCCGGCCCTGGTAAAACTGACGGCTTATGACTTCGTTATTTACGGTGGCATTTCTGGCGAGTTGACGCACATCAGTGCGGATACCTTGACCGATGAAGAGGGTAATTCCCACTACGTCGGGTTTGTAAGTTTACCGAGTCTGGTATCCGACAGCGGGCATTATCTCGAGGTTATTCCCGGGATGCAGGCCAGTGTGGACATCATTGCCGGTAGTAAAACGATTATGCAGTACTGGTTGAAACCGATTTTAAGAGCACAAGCAAGCGCCATGCGCGAAATGTAAAACAGAGCAAGTAGTGAGCCATTGATGTGTCAAGCAGATGTGGTTCAGGCAATGCCCAAGCAAATAAAGGATAGGTCTATGAGCATGCAAAACAAGCAGCACAGTGTACGAAACGGTACACTGAAAACCGCAAGTCCCAGGTGGAAAGCCTTAGGCTTTACTGTTGTATTGGTCGCGCAATTCTATGCCATGGCAGCACACGCGCTAACGTTAGAGGAGAGCGTCGCAGCGGCGATTCTCATCGACCCTGAACTCAAGCAGACCTACTCGCGGATGAAGTCGCTCGAGTCGGATCAGGATTTCTCCTTCGGTGACTACTTGCCGACGGTGACCTTGACTGCCGGGGCGGGCGCCGAGCGCTCTTATTACACCTCGGGCAACAAGATCGATGATGAAGCGAAGAAGACAGAGATCGCGCTCTTGCTTCGCCAGCCGATTTTTAGCGGCTTACAAACCAAAAACGATGTGGCGCGTTTGGGGCACGAAGTGAGTGCTGAGCGTTTGAGACTCTATTCCGAGGCAGAGGATGTCGCGGTACAGGTCATCGAAGTGTACCTGGAGTTGCTGACGGCGACACAAGTGTATGAACTGTCCAAGCGCAATCAGGCAGACCATGAAAAAATTCTTGAAGACGTGCGTACCAAGGTGAAAAACCAACTTGCTGCACGTTCTGATCTTGCGCAGATTGAGTCGCGTGTTGCGAATGCGCGAGCATCGACCATCGCTGCCTATAACAGCATGATCGACCTCAACTCCCGTTTTGAGTTGTTAGTTGGTCAAAGCCCCGGCGACATGATTGAGCCGGTAGCAAACTCTATGGCTTTACCTCCAACCGAGGCGGATGCCGTGAAAATGGCGAAAGAGAACCACTATGCGATTCTTTCAGCTTTGGAAGACGTGAGAGCGACCGACCGTGAATTCGCTGCCGCAGCCGGAGATTATTATCCGGAAGTATTCCTGGAGTTGGGCGCAAATCAGGATAAATACTGGGATGACGGTAACGGTAATGCCAACACTGGCAAAACCAGCGACACTTCAGTAATGCTGAAAATGCAATGGGATTTGTACAACGGTGGCAAAAACTACGCTCGCCGTGATGCCAGTCGCTGGCGTCATCAGGAGTCCCTGCAGTTGAAAGAATCAACAGAGCGTGACGTGGTGACTCAGGTCTATCAAACATGGTCCGCGTATACCTATCTTGATCAGCAGGTGGAGTTCCTGAAAAGCAATGTTGATAACTCGGCGATTGCAGAGCAGGGCTACCGTGAGCAGTTTCGTGTAGGACGCCGTGAACTGTTGGATGTATTGATCGCCAAAACCGATCTTTTCCAGGCGCGTAAATCCTATCTCGAAACGCAGTCCCGTCACTTGGCTGCGACGTACAGACTAAAACGAATTGTAGGCCAGTTGATGCCGGCGTTATCCATCAACTTCCCTGAAGAATGGAAGGAGGCAGAGTAATGAAGCAGATATGGATTTTGTTATTGAGTGTTTTATTACTGAGTGCGTGTGCCACGCAAGAAGAAGTGACCTTCCGTTATGGTGAGGGTGCAACAGATCTCGCCGATGAAGACAACGATGGTGTACCAAACGAACGTGATCTCTGTGGCGGGACGCAAGCGGGCATTAAGGTCTCGCACGATGGCTGTGCCTTTTGGGAGCAGGTTGAGGGCGTGAAGGATGCCGTTGTACTGTTCGGTTTTGATTCCGATCAGGTACGTGCTGAACACATGGAAGACATCAAGGCAGTGGTGGCGTATGTGGCAGATCATGATGACGCGTTTATTCTCATTGAAGGAAGCACCAGTGCGGTCGGCGATGAGACCTACAACATGCAGCTGCAGGCACGTCGCTCGGCAGCCGTAAAAGAGTTGTTGCTGGCCGAAGGTGCTGCCGCGGACAAGATTCGTGTTCATAGTCAGGGTTCCATGAGTGGACGTTTGGAAACGGCCGAGTCTCCTGCTGCTGAAGCGTTGAATCAACGAGTGTTCATTCGTGCGGTTCGTGCAGAACAAAGCATGCAGAAGAAGTGGACTATTTACAGTAGTGAAGAGCAGCAATAAGACGGATTAAACGGATGTTGAACAGGACTGCGAGAGAGGTAATGCATGGAAACGGTTAAGCTGGAAAGCAATTATCGCGACGCGAACTCTCTCGGGGTTTGGGTACTTGTCAGCTTTTTACTTGCTGGTGCGGCTTTGTACTTCTTGCAGCACTATCATGGGCAGCAGGAAAGCGAAGGCAAAATGTGGGCGGCCAGGAGCCAACAGGCAACACAGGCACTCACCTTGATTAACACCCTGGACGCAGACACGCAGTCCTGGTTGAAGTCCTACAGCATCGAGCAGCAAAGCTCGGACAAGGAGCGCATTCAGCAGGTTAAGGCCTTGCTGGACGCCATGGATATTAATGCCCTGGGTAATCTGGATGTGGGCGAGGCATTTACCATTAACGAACGTTATTGGGTGGGTGTCAGTGAACAGGCCTTGCAACAGAGTCTGTCAAAAGCGGAAGCGGAAACAGCCTTGTTCAGCTTGCTGAATCAGGCGTCTTCACAAAAGGCCTCAACCAGTTTGCTGACGCTGGTGTCTTTGTTGCCGGAGCATCACAAGGACTTCATCTCAGGGAGCAATGAAAACGCCGGTGCGGCGATCAAACGTGATACCGAGTTGCTGTCGAAAGTGTCCAAGGAGCTGGCGATTGCCGCTGGAACCTATATGGGTGTCATTGAACGTATTCAGTTGATTCGCGATGGCTATGCGGGTCGCACGGCAGAGTTACAGGCGCTGCGATTTGAGCGCCAATACGACCTGAAAGGGATGCTTGAAGCGGTTCAGCAACAAGCATCAGCCAAGCTCGAGCAAATTGCGACAGGTGAAAAGCAGGCGACGTTTGCTTTTTATATTTTGGTCGCGGTGCTTGCCGTGATCGTCCTCATTCGTGCGTCTGTGATCTCACGAAAAATACGTTCGCAGGCCGCCCAGATCGAACATAACCAGAACTACATGCTTGAAAGAATGAAAGCCAGTGAAGCCGGTGAGCGTGCGAAAACCAGCTTCCTGTCAGTACTTTCCTATGAGGCGAGAACCGCGCTTGATTCAATTCTCGGTTTAACCCGCCTTGCGCAACACACAGCTACGAATCCGGATCAGGAAGCCAAACTGACTGAGGTGATCGCATCCTCTACCAATCTCAATGGTTTGCTGGATGACGTATTGAACTTTATTGACCTTGAGTTGGGTTCGGTCACTCTGGAACAGGAACCCTTCTCGCCAAAAGATGCGTTGGCACTCATCTCTGCCAAGTACGCAAGACAGGCGAAAGCCAAAAATATCCTGTTTGAAAGTGATATCGATCCATCCCTGAACGCTGTGTATCTGGGAGACCAGAAGCGCTTTTATCAAGCGATTGATTGTCTGATTTCAAACGCGGTGCAATATACAGAAAAAGGACATGTGATCTTTACCCTGTCGGTGGATTCGGGCCAGAGTCTTTCCGGGGATGTGCAGCGTCTGAACGTCAAGATCGAAGATACCGGCCGAGTGCTCGACAAGCAGGAAGCGCAAAGCCTGTTTGATCCTTTCTCGAGTGCGACCTTTAAATCCTCTCGCAAGTCGGGTGGTGCAGGCGTGCGTTTGAGTACCGCAGCCCGACTGGTCAATATGATGGACGGTGAGGTAGAGGTTGAGAGCTCGAAGGGACACGGCGTTACCTTTAATTTCTATTTGCATTTGGGACTTGCAGATCCTTCTGCGAAACCTGTTTCATCCAAATCTCTTGAAGACACCATCAGCGAGCAGCAGGTTGATTTGCAGCATCTGAAAGTGTTGGTGGTGGAAGACAATCTCACCAATTCGAGCTTGTTGAAATGGATTCTCGAAGACCTTGAACATGAGGTGATGGTGGCCGAGAACGGTGTGGAATGTCTGAATGTACTGGAGTCGAATGAGTTTGATCTGATCTTCATGGATCAGCACATGCCGGAAATGGATGGTGAAGAAGCCACAAAACGTATCCGGGCACGTTCAGACCACAAGGCGAATATTCCGATCATTGGCTGTACAGCCGATGCCTTCCAGGAAACCCGGGACCTGCTGCTTAAGGCCGGTCAAAACGATGTGATCGCAAAACCCATCAGTAACGATATTGTGTTCGAAGTAACGCAGCAATTTCTCTCGGGTAAATATACGAAGAAGCCCTTACCGGTAGAACAAGACAGCTAGAGAAACTGCAAGACAATGGATTCCCGCCTGCGCGGGAATGACGAGTGTGGCTTTAGGGAATGACGAGTGTGGGCCTTCAGGGCATGCAAAATGTGGCTTTTGGGAATGACGAGTGTGGCTTTGGGCAATGATAAAACGTCACTCCTCGAACTCTCTTCAATCATGTCGCCGTTTCACTTT
>DAITOW010000037.1:0-4500 GCA_036833965.1 Oleiphilaceae bacterium | reverse complement strand
CAATGATAAAACGTCACTCCTCGAACTCTCTTCAATCATGTCGCCGTTTCACTTTCGTTGTTCTGCTTTTCCTCGTCCGTTTCCCTTGAAGCTCTACTTCCGTCATTCCAAGCCGCTCCACTTCCGTCATTCCCGCGCAGGCGGGAATCCACTGTTTAAATGTCCCGGCTTGCAACGCATTCAAGTACAGCCATGCTGCATATCTGTCAGCCCTAGCCGCTCTACTTCCGTCATTCCTAGTCGCTCTACTTCCGTCATTCCCGCGCAGGCGGGAATCCACTGTTTAAATGTCCCGACTAGCAACGCATTCAACTACAGCCATGCTTCATATCATGACCAGCGCCAGGCGCGGCAAATACTGCCCCGGAGTGACGGAACCAGGATTGCATTTCTCGGCTTTTGAGCAATAACACAGCCGCTGCAAACCGTTACAAATCGTTGCAACAAGCAGGTCGACCTTCGCTGTTTTTGTTCTAAGATTTGCCTCAATGAAATGAGAGCTCTGTCACAAAAGTTGGCAGTAAGCACGGAACACCATCGCATCATGGAGAGCAGAATGGTTTCAGGTCAGGTCAGCAAAACAGAATCGGCTAAGCATCGTTACAGTCTTGATGTGACACAACGGCTGGCGACTTCATTGGAGTTGCGAACAGGCACGGAAGTAGGCGTTCGCGCCTGGCCGGACGAGTTCGACTTTGATGTGCATACCGTGGTTTACCGACTGCTTGAAACCGATGGTGAGAGTGATTACGCCGGACCATTTATGATCGATGCGGATGGTGTTGTCCGGGTGGCGGGTTCGCTTGATGAGAATCGGAAATATGCGTTTATTATCGAAGCGCTCTCTTCGGAAGGTGAAAACGTGCAAAGCGAAGTTCAGACCTTAAGCGTTTCCGAAATTCTGGATGCCTGTCACTAAAACCGATATTTCAAAACCTTGGCTCTTTAAGCCAGAGTAGGGCGGCTGCTCTGGTAATGACCTTCTCCGTGAAACGTATCTTTCGCACTTGATTCTTCAGCTCTTTGCTATCTGTTTTTTCTGATCTATCGCACCCTTTTGCCAGTTCGTATAGTATCTTTGTACCTGCCTTAAACAGACAAGGAAACTGCAATGAACGTTCATGAAATCAAGCACCCGCTGGTCGCGCATAAAATCGGCTTGCTCCGGGAAAAAGATATTTCGACCAAGTCTTTTCGTTCTCTGGCCAAAGAGATCACCACGCTGCTCACCTATGAGGCGACGAAAGACCTCCCTCTGGAAACGAAAACCATTGAGTGCTGGTCTGGCAAGACCGAGGTTCAGCAAATCGCGGGTAAGAAAATGACCGTGGTGCCGATTTTGCGCGCGGGAATGGGCATGCTCGACGGTGTTTTTGAATTGATGCCGAATGCCAAGGTAAGTGTGGTTGGTTTGTATCGTAACGAGGAAACCCTGGAGCCGGTGGTCTATTTTGAAAAGCTGGTGAAAGATATTAGTGGACGCACCGCTTTGATTATTGATCCGATGCTGGCAACCGGCGGAACCCTGATTGCAACGATTGATATGCTCAAAAAGGCGGGCTGCAAGCACATCGTTGGCATGTTCCTGGTGGCCGCTCCCGAAGGTATCGAAAGAGTACTTGCTGCACATCCGGATATCGAAATCTACACCGCTTCTGTAGATCAAAAACTTAACGACAAGGGCTACATTCTTCCCGGCCTGGGCGACGCCGGTGACAAGCTTTTTGGTACCCAATAAGCCATTAACGACTTCTTGGAAAGAATAAAGACCAATTACCATCAAGGGAGAAGGACTATGCATAATCCGGATAAAGGTATCAATTTGCACGAGCCGCTCGTCGGCGCACAAATGCTGTTTGTGGCGTTTGGTGCCTTGGTACTCGTACCACTATTAACCGGCCTGGATGCCAGCGTGGCATTGTTTACGGCGGGTGTGGGTACGCTTATCTTTCAGGCAATTACCGGGCGATCCGTACCGGTGTTTCTGGCGTCAAGTTTCGCCTTTATTGCGCCGATTATTTACGGCGTGCAGGAGTGGGGTATTCCTGCAACTATGGGTGGTTTAATGGCTGCGGGTCTGGTTTACGTGTTGTTGTCCGCGGTGATCGCGTGGCGAGGGAAGGGGATCCTGGATCGGGTTTTGCCGCCGGTTGTGGTTGGCCCGGTGATTATCGTGATTGGTTTGAGCCTGGCGCCTGTGGCCGTCAATTTGGCTCTCGGCAAGACTGGTGATGGGGCTGCGGAACTGGTCGCAGCGGATACTGCGCTGATTCTTTCGATGGTGGCGCTGGCGGTGACGGCGTTGGTTGCGCTGTTGGCCAAAGGTTTTTTGAAGCTGGTGCCTATTCTTTCCGGTATTGTTTGCTCCTATGTGCTGGCGATCTTTATGGGGCTTGTGGATTTTTCAGCTGTCGGTGCTGCGCCCTGGTTAGCGATGCCGGCTTTCTCTGCCCCCGAATTCAATATTCAGGCGATTCTGTTTATGCTGCCCGTGGCGATCGCGCCGGCCGTTGAGCATGTGGGTGACATGATGGCGATTAGCAATGTTGCGAAAAAAGACTTCACCAATAAGCCGGGTTTGCATCGCACGCTCCTCGGAGACGGTATCGCAACCTCAACTGCAGCCATGTTTGGCGGGCCGCCAAATACGACTTACTCGGAAGTTACCGGTGCCGTGGCACTGACCAAGGCATTTAACCCCGCGTTGATGACCTGGGCTGCAGTGTTTGCCATTATTCTCTCCTTTAGCGGTAAGCTTAGTGCCATTTTGGGCACCATACCGACACCGGTGATGGGCGGTATTATGATTTTGCTCTTTGGTGCGATTGCTGCCATTGGTATTGGCACAGTCGGCAAAGCGGAGATTGATCTGCACCATCCGCGTAATCTCGCTATCACCTCCATTCCCTTGGTTTTCGGCATTGGTGGTATGCAGTTCAGTGGTGGAGATTTCGTTGTGCAGGGGATTGGTCTGGCTGCAATTTCAGCGATTCTGTTGAACCTGTTCTTGCCGCAAGGGCATGCACACGATGAGGAAGGCGAAGCTTCAGCCTAAACTCTTCTCGTTTTATCGCCCGGGTTCAGACTTCCGCTCTGAACCCGGGCGCTTGATTCCCTGGCAGTTACTCCCTTTGATATTCTGTTATTTCTTCGACTCATCCTGCTTATCGCCGTTTTATTGATACTCCGTTGTTAATGTTCTTGTCTTGATGGTCAGGATTTGAACAGAATGACAACACATCATTACAGATCGATGCCTCTTGCTACCCTAAACTTCTAAAAGTTTCGTCTAATCATGAGGTTATTGAATGCTGTTTCGAAGTTTGATCTTTGTATTGGTCGCTTTACTTGTCAGTGCATGTGGTGGTTCGGGCGGCAGTTCTGACGCTTCGAACAGCTCTGGCGGTTCGAATAGCTCTGGCGGTTCTGAGGATTCCGGCAGTTCGGGTGACAATGGCAGTTCGGACGACTCTGGCAGCGCCAACGATATCGTGATCACTGTCGATCAGGCCGATCAAATTGAAACCGCAATGGCGAGTGGTCATATGAGCGATTTGCCTTCGGATATCGGCATCAGTTATCAGGCGATTATCGACCGCGCGGAAGACTTCAAACAGCGCTATCAGGCGCAGTTAGCTTCGATTTACGGTAGCAGTTCGGTCGATTATCCGGTGACGCGTCGATCCCAGTTTGTCGGTATCCAGAGTTCGGTCGCAAGCACTATCATGCCTCTGGTGATTGGTAACGGTGGAACGGTGCACGCAGCCTTTGGCGAGTTGGACGGCCAGAAAACGGCTGCCTTTGGTACGAATATCTTCGTTTCAGCACGCAGCGGCGATGAATTGGCGGCATACAGTGATCATCTCGTCAGTCTGGTTCATTGGATGACGGGTGTTGATCTCAGCGATGCGAATGCAGCCCTAACAGTGAAGGTTGCGAACGTGAGTTCAAATTCGTCCACCTCAACGTACACCAATATTGTGAGCTGGTTTGATCAGCAGTCTGCAAGCAGTTCGGTTTCGCGTTGTTTCGGGCAGACAGCGGTTGAAAGCTGCATGGATACACCACCGGACCTGTTTATTGTGTCCTCGGACGCTAATGCGCCGGCACAGGCACAAGCCCTGATCGATACAGCCCTGGTCGAGGCAAAGGCAGCTGGTGTTCCGGTCATCTATACCCATACCGATATTGAATACACAACTGCATACACCAATGCCATTTTGTCGCCTTTGGGTTACTACATGGAAGAAGACCCGAATATTCATGGTAATTATTTTGTGAGCGATGCTGATCGACATGCGAGCTGGAGTAACGAAGATGAAATGTATGCAGCTGTCGCGCGTAGCCATTTTTACCTCGCAGCCGATGCGCTAGCCACACGCTTGCGTGACAACAGCTTTACTTATGATCTGCCAAATTGTGCTGAAGACGATTGTAACAACGATGCGCGTTTCGCCGATGAACTTGGAGCTGGCCTGGCGACACTGCGAGACCAGTTCA
>DAITOW010000036.1:6876-14187 GCA_036833965.1 Oleiphilaceae bacterium | reverse complement strand
AATGACGAATCCCCGCGCAAATTCGCTGCCACTTACTATTTTAATGTCTGGCTCAAGCCGCTCTGCGGCCATCGGGAGACTCCATATTTTGGTTTCAAATTGTGGCATGGCACCAAAGCGGTTCGTCATCGGAAAGCGGGGCAGGGAAGTCATCTCCATATTCAGTCCAATCGCTCCGGACTGTTGTCCAAACGCGGTATAGCCCATCTCCTCAAGTAAGCTCTGTATCTGTTTGGTATATTCGCCATACGGGTAGGCAAATAACTTATCTGTTTGGCTAATGTGCTTCTGAATCAGTTGCTCGGGCTGGTTAATTTCTTCTTGCAAACGCGCCAGCCATGCATCTTCTGATTCGCCAGTCAGGCGTCGCACCAGATGGGCGTGTGTGTGGGTGTGGTTGGCAATAGTCGCGCCGTTGTTTGCCATCTCGTTTAGTTCGCTCCACGACATAAACGAGGCAAGTTTCTGTTCAATGGGTTGTGTGGCAACAAACACGGTAAAAGGTAAGCCGCGTGACTTCAGCAAGGGGTAGGCGTTTCGATAAATGGATTCGTAAGCGTCATCAAATGTGATGATCACGACCTTGTCCGGCAGGGCTTTGTTTGCCTTTAGCTGCGCAATGGCTTTCGGTAGCGGCCAAACGTCAAAGTTGTGTTCTTCGATGTAGGCAAGGTGCTGCTCGAACAAGGTCGGGCTGATGCTGGTGCTTGGCGGGGTGGTGTCATCGACATGATGGTATTGCAGAATGACCGCTGCCTGCACTACTGGCGTCGCAAGGCAGGCCGTAAGACAGAACAAGCGGCAGAAAAGGCGAAAAGTTGGTGAATTCAGCAGAGTGTGTTTCATGGCGATAGCATAAAGCACCGTCTCTTTTGGTGCGACTCAATTATCGTGTGGCCGAATGTTGGTCATGGTGCAAATCCAATCTGACAGAAGCCATTCGAATCGCTATCATGAATGTGTTTTTTTATAAGAATGAATTCGCTTCTTTATGCTCCGTAGTTTTTTTAGCGCACTGATTTTTTCGAGTATGTCGATTTGCAGCTCCTTGGCGATGGCTGAAGAGTTCACATGGTCGCGTTTTGACGATGTGATCGGGCAGGAGACGCAGATTGTCTCCGAGCACAAGGACACGCTCTATGACCTTGGTATGGCGCACGACATCGGGTTCAATGAAATGCGCTCGGCCAACCCTGATCTGGACCCCTGGTTGCCAGGGCAGGGGAAAAAGGTCGTCATCCCCTCGCGCTTTATTTTGCCCAGTATCCGTGAAGGTGTGGTGATTAATCTGCGTGAGTACCGTCTTTATTTCTTCCCGGAAGATGGCTCGAAAGTGATTACCTATCCGGTGGGCATTGGCGCTGAAGAATCTCCGTCTCCTGTTGTTAGTACGCGGGTCAAACTTAAGATCGAGAAGCCGAACTGGTATCCGCCTGAATCTGCACGAATCGCTCATTTCAAGGATTACGGAGAGGAGCTCGACAAGGTCGTCTACCCGGGGCCTGATAATCCGCTTGGTCCTTATGCTATCCAGCTTGATTTACCCGAATACTTTATTCATGGGACTAACAAGGCCTTTGGTATTGGTACCAAGGTGAGTCGTGGCTGTATTCGACTCGACAACAAGGATATGGAGAAGTTTGTTTGGGAAGTGCCCAAGTATACGCCGGTGCGATTCGTTAAGGAGTCGGTGAAGGTCGGGGTAGAGGGTGAGGATTTACTGGTCGAACTTCATCTTGAGGAAAACCTGCCTGAGCAACGAATCCGTCTAACTGAGCAGGTGCTGGATCAGGTCGGTCGGCTTGAGAAAATGCATGGCTTCCTGAAGTTAGATTTCCTGGCCTTGTCTCAGGCCTTGCGCCACCCTTCGGGATTACCTCAAAAAATAGGCACAAAAAAGGCTGGCGTTACTAAGGCCAGCCTTGCTGTGGTCGATCCCTAGAGTAAGAAAATCGGCCTTATTTGCTGCTTGCTTTTTGAAGCATGCGCTCTGCTTTTTCAGCGGCTTCTTCGGCTTTTGCCATTGCCGCTTGCGCCGCCTGCATTGCTTCTTCAGCTTTTGCCATTGCCGCATCCGCCTTTGAATCTGAGTCAGACGCTTTTTGCCCTGCAGAATCCGCTGCTTTTTTAGCGGACATCGCTGCTGTTTTCGCTTCTGCCGAACTTGAGTTCGCGTTATCCAAAGTTGACTGGTCTTCTTTCGACAAGCTTGCACAGCCGGTAGACAGAACTAATGCGCTAGCGGCTCCCAGCATAATGAGTTTTTTTAACATAGGGCTCTCCAGTTTTATAATTTTGCTCAAGGGCGCATCGTATTTAATTTTTGATACGGCTAAATTACTAGTCTAGTCAAGGATTTAGCAAATAGAAATGTCGTAGCACTTTAAGTTTTCTTAAGCGTTAGACTCGTTGACGCTTCGATGTTTTTACAGTTTTTCAATTCCGGCATGAGTGCTCAGCATGAAAGCGAGCGGACCAAGAGTGCTGAAGGTGACACGATTCTCGTACCTTTAATTGTCTTGTCCCTGAGAAGAATCTAACCGTATGTGTTTGCCTTTTTCATCAAAAGTACCTTGTTGACTGACGGCATCTGGATTTTTGTTGTCGTGGCGGGTAGTGTTTTACTTCCTTTCATTGTCCAGGTTTGCTTTTCGGTATGCTTAACGGATTCATCAAGTTCATCAAACTTTTAAATGCCAATGAAAACCCGGCCCAGTTAGCGGGCGCGATTGTTTTGTCTATGGTGATGGCACTGACACCTTTTTGGAGCTTTCATAACCTGCTTGTGGTGCTTCTACTGTGCATCCTCAGAATTAACTTCTTTGTTTTTTTCGTAAGTTTTCCGGTCTGGGCCGGTATAGCCTGGATGATTGATCCGTATTCCGCGGCATTGGGTGAAAGCTTGCTTCTTAATGAGGGCTTGAATGGCCTTTGGGTCAGTTTGTACCAGAGCGACTTTTGGCGTCTGACGCACTTCAATAATACCCTGACACTAGGCAGTCTGTTACTTTCGTTGGTATTGGTTATTCCGGTCTATTGTTTGAGTGTCTGGTTGATTCAACGCTACCGTTCCAGTGTTCTTGCTTGGGTGGAGCGCCTGAAGATTGTTCAGGCCATAAAGGCAACCAAGTGGTATCAACGACTTGCCCAGGCCTATGATGTTGTGGAGGTGGCACGATGAGCAAGGTCGCGAAAAAGGGAATGATTCGACCGTTGGGCATTATTGCTTTTGTGGTACTTACCAGTGTATTGCTGGTGTGTTTTTATTGGGTGGCACCACTACTGATCAAACAGGGCATTGAGCGTTTTGGCACGCAGTTGAATGGTGCAAAAGTAGAAGTCGCCAATGTTGATCTTTCACTTTCTCCCGCTGGATTGTACTTGTATCGGTTGCAAGTCACCGATGCCCGACAGCCGATGGAAAATCTTGTTGAGATTTCCTCGGCCTATGCCGAACTGGATTTGTTTGAACTTTGGGGCGGTAAGGTCATTGTTGAGGATTTGAAAATTGATACCTTGCGCTTTGGCACTCAAAGAACCCGCTCCGGCGAGGTCGAGAAAAAAGCACTTGCTGAAGAGGCAGCCCCTGAATCCGCCGAGGGCTCCAAACTTTCTGATCAATTTGCAGCTTATTCCATGGAGTTGCCAGATGCGGATACGGTGTTGAGTCGCGACCCCTTAAAAACAACGCAGTTGGCAACGGAACTTGAATCCACCTTTAAGGCCCAGAAAGCACAATGGGAACAGCTCTCAGCTAACTTGCCAGATAAAAATCGCCTTGATTATTACGAAGAGGAGTTCAAGGCGCTGACAGAGGGCGGACTTGATTCGCTGGAGGAATTTAATCAGCGCAAGCAAAAGTTCGATGCCCTGAAAAAAGAGTTGAAAGCAGAGCAGGCGCGTATGATCGAAGCAAAGGATCAGTTGGTGCGCAGCAAACAGCTCGTTGAAAATGGCTATCGGGATTTAAAGGCTGCGCCTCAAAGCGATTTTCAGTCCCTAAAGCAGAAGTACAGCCTGGATACGGAAGGTGGTCTCAACCTGACGGGTTTGTTGTTTGGCGAGCAATTCCAGTCCTATTCAGGCACTGCCTTGTACTGGTATCAGCGACTCGCGCCTTTAATGGCGAGTGATGCATCTGAAGATGATACGGCATCTGAGCAAGAGCAAGCGTTGGCGAAGCCAAGAGGCAGTGGTCGATTTATTTATTTTGGAGCAAAGGCAGATACGCCGGACTTCATGATTCGCAAGGCTCGGGCAAATGCTGTTTTGAGTCAGGGCGAGGTCGCTTTGTTCGGGCAGGATCTGACGCATCAACAGTATTTGAGTGGCAAGCCTAGCCTTATCAATGCTGAAGCGAGCGCACTTAATGATATTGAAAAGTTCGAGTTGCGCATCAGTCTTGATCATCGCACGAGTGAGGCGCTGGATCGTTTCTCTCTCGTGATGACAGGCCAGACTCTGGATGATCTGGATTTGAGTAGCAGTGACAAATTAGCTATTGCTTTGAGGGAGGCTCGTCTGGATCTGAATGCTGATGTTGAGCTTCGTAATCAAGCATTGGATGGAGGGCTCAAGAGCCGCTTTAACAATGCCCAGTTTACCTCTCAGGGCGATAGCTTAGTGGCGCGTGAGTTATCCAAGGCTCTTGAAGGTGTTCGATCATTTTCGCTGGATGCAGCATTGTCCGGTGAGATTGATAGCCCAGACTTCAATATTCGTTCAGATCTTGACCGGGTTTTGAAAAACGCATTGGCGGGCCGTTTCGACGAAAAGCGAAAAGAGTGGGAAGGCAAGTTGAAGGCAGCGTTGAATGAGAAACTCAATGCGTTTCTGGCGAAGAATGAGGGTTTCGCTGGGTATTTTTCCGAGCAGGGTACCGAGCTGGATGGAGACTTGGGGACGGTGGACTCGTTGTTGGAAACCCAGTTGGAATCTTATGTCGATGCGAAAGGCAAAGAAGTACAGGACGAGTTAAGCGATAAGCTTGAAAGTAAGTTGAAAGGACTTTTTTAGGAAATTGTACTATCTTGAAAAAGGCGTTTGCGATTCTTACGTTTGCGCCCTTTTTAGCTTTCAAGCCTATAGTGTTGAGGGAAAGAGTTTGTTGACGTTTAAATCGCGCGTTTTGGCCATTGGCGCTTATTTCGCGTTCGCTGTTAGCTTTGCCTCTCAGGCGTATTCCGAGCATTTGAAAGTTGGCCTCGCAGAGCTTGATTACCCTCCATTTTATTACACTGGCGATGATGCCTTGATGGGAGCTTCTGTTGAAATTGCAGAGGCACTGGCTGGCATCGCCGGATATAAACTTGCTTATAAACGTGTGCCCTGGAAGCGCTTGCAGAAAGGCTTGCAAGACGGTTCTCTGGATATGGCGATTCTCTACTTGCGCACGGAAGAGCGTGAGAAAGATGTTTTTTACACCGATGAATCTTACATCATCGAAGAAAGTTATCTCTTTGTCGGCAAGGATCATGCGCTAAGCGCTGCGCAGGACCTTAAAGAACTCTCCGACTACGATTTCTTGTTTGTTCGTGGCTACTCTCATGGTCAAGCGTTTGATGCGGCTTCATTTCTCCGCAAAACCGAGGTTAAGGATGAGTTGGAGCTGATCAAACGCATCGCCAGTGATCGTCCTTTTATTGGTGTGGGAAGCAGGCCTGCAATCGTTTATCACGCAGGGCAGGTTGGCCTCGAAGATGAAATCAAATTTCTGGAACCGGCTTTGTATAGAGGCGAGAACTTTATGGCGATCTCCCGTCAACGCGAAGGGGGTGAAGAGATTGCTGCCGACTTTTCCAAAGCGTTCGCTGAGTTTTCGAAGACTCCAGAGTACGCAGAGATTCTGGAACGTTACGGTTTTTGATCTTCTCCTGATTTTCATCGAGATACATTCAGGAAGACCTGCTATCAGGCTCTCTGATAGTCGATAAGAACTGCTCCAGCTATAAGAACGACAAGAACGAATAGCGACGCCGGGCTCTGGATTGGCGAAGCGCTAATGCCAAATTGTTCTGATCATGACCTCCATCAATTCGAAGCTCCGGAAGTATTGATAGTGTTTGCTTTTGTATGACGAGTGCGGCGATCTTCTCAGTGATGCGTTAATCGCTGACGAGACGCTTACGGCCAAACCATTAGGGAGCAGAACTTGAAAAAATTCATCGTCTTTCTGGTACTGGGTACGCTTTTTCTCGGAGCGTATTGGGCGATGTCCCGTCCTGAAATTATTTCTGTTCGTTTAACGACTGCAGAGAAGGGCATCGTTGAAGCTACTGTCGCGAATACGCGTGCCGGAACGATCAATGCGTGTCAGCGTTCCCGTTTATCCTTGCCCGTAGGTGGCCAGGTCTCTGAGTTGCGGGTAAAGGATGGCGATCATGTGAAAGCGGGGCAGGTTTTACTGAAGCTATGGAACAAGGATAAGCAGGCACTTCTGGAGACTGCACGTTCCCATCTGGCCGAGAGCAAGCATGCCAAAAAAGAGGTGTGTCACGCGGCTGATCTTGATGAAAGGGAGCATCAACGCCAGCTTACCCTGTCCAAACGTAATCTCAGCTCGGCCGAGGCGCTCGATTCGGCTAAAACCAAAGCGCAAATTTCCAGACTCCATTGTGAGGGTGCAAGCTTTACGATTCAGGAGAACGAAGCGCATTTACGCTTACAGCAAGCACTTTATGACCAAACCATTCTTATCGCGCCCTTTGATGGTGTAGTCGCCGAGATCAACGGCGAAATCGGCGAATATGTGACGCCTTCTCCTCCGGGTGTCGCAACGCCTCCCGCTGTTGATCTGATTGCGGATGATTGTCTCTATGTGCAAGCACCAATTGATGAGGTGGATGCCGCTCTGATTAAAGACGGGATGCCGGTTCGAATTACTCTCGATGCTTTTCGTGGCCGTAGTTTTGATGGTTCGGTAAAACGTATTGCACCTTATGTAAAGGATTATGAGAAGCAGGCGCGAACTGTGGATGTGGATGTCTATTTCGAATCTCCGCCGGAAGATATTGAGCTCTTAATCGGCTATAGCGCGGATATCGAGGTAATTCTGGAGCAGCAGGAGGCGCGCTTACGCATTCCTACCGAGGCTGTGCTCGATGGGCAACGTGTACTGCGTTTTGATCCCGCTTCCAGCACTTTGGAGGCGCGGGAGTTTACGCCCGGCATCAGCAATTGGGTGTACACTGAAGTACGAAGCGGTCTGGAAGAGGGAGATCAGATCTTGCTGTCTCTCGATGCTGAGGGTGCAGTGGACGGAGCGCAGGTGAGCCCTCAGCCATGAAAGAGCCTTCGGTGGTAAAAGAGCCT
>DAITOW010000036.1:0-6776 GCA_036833965.1 Oleiphilaceae bacterium | reverse complement strand
GCAATGATTCGTCTCGAGCAACTCTGTCGGACCTTTATGGTTGGCGATCAGCCGGTGCATGCACTGGATGATATTAGCCTGACGATTGCGAAGGGTGAGTATATCTCGGTGATGGGGCCTTCCGGTTCCGGAAAGTCGACGCTGCTCAATATGCTTGGTCTACTCGATATGCCGAATAGCGGCGACTATTGGCTGAACGACGTCAACACCTGCAAACTGAATGAAGAAGAGAGAGCGGCCTTTCGCCGCGATCATATCGGCTTTGTCTTTCAATCCTATCATCTGATTGCGCGTTTAAGTGCGCGGGAAAACATCGAGTTGCCACTTGTTTTGGCAGGCATGCCACCGAAAAAGCGCAAGCCGTTGGTGGATGAAATGCTGGAGCGCCTCGGGCTCACTGATCGTGCGCACCATCACCCTAATGAACTGTCCGGCGGTCAGCGACAGCGTGTTGCGATTGGACGGGCTCTGTTGATCAAACCAAATCTTTTGTTGGCGGATGAGCCGACGGGGAATCTGGATTCGACCTCGGGCACGGAAGTGGTCCAGCTTTTGGAAGAATTGAATCGAGAGGGGATTACCTTAATTGTGGTAACCCATGACATCGAGCTTGGAGCCCGTGCAAAACGTCAGCTCAAAATGGTCGACGGTAAAGTCGTTCGCGATTTCATTAGCGAATCTTCTAGCAGCAGCTCTAACAGAAGTTCCGACAGCAGTTCCCTCAATTCATCAGAGAGTCAGTGATGCGTTTTTTGGATCTCCTGCGTTACGACTTGATTGCCTTGCTGCGGCATCGCTTTCGTACCCTGATGATCCTGATTGCTATTTCCATCGGCGTCATTGCCGTGAATCTTCTCACCGGTCTGGGCGAGGGTGCCCGCTTGTTTGTTCTCGGTGAGTTTTCCTTCATGGGCAAAAACACCTTTGTCATTATGCCGGGTAAGAAAGAAACAACAGGCGGTATGCCGCCGATTACCGGCGAAACACCGCGCGACATTTCTATTGCGGATGTGCAGGCATTGAGTCGCCTGCCGGGCGTGGCGAGAATTGCTCCCATTATTGCCGGCAACACGGAAGTGTCTTTTGGTAGTCGTCATCGTGAAGTGATCACCGTAGGCACCAATGCCAGTTATTTTCAGATTCGCAGCCTGAGTGTAAAGCAGGGGCGGGGGTTGCCTGAGCTCGCCTTGCATGAAACAGAAGCGGTCTGTGTGCTGGGCAATAAAATTCGCAAGGAGCTGTTCGGTAACGAGCGCGCTTTGGGGCAATGGGTGAGGGCCGGCAACCGGCGTTTTCGTGTCATTGGTGTACTGGAAGAGCGTGGTCAGGGCATGGGCATGGATCTTAGCGATATTGTTCTGATTCCTGTCGCCAGTGCGCAGATGCTGTTCAATCAGGAAGGGATGTTTCGGGTGTTGGTCGATGTGAGTTCCTTGCCAGTTCTCGACCAGACCATTGAACGCGTTGTGAGCACCATGAAGGAGCGTCATGAGGGTGAGGAAGATATCACCATCGTCACGCAGGACGCGTTGCTTTCCGGCTTTAGCGACATCATTCAGACCATGACGTTTGCGGTTGGAGGTATCGGTGCGATCAGTTTGCTGGTTGCCGGAATCCTGATTATGAATGTCATGCTGATTACCGTCAGTCAACGCACCTCGGAGGTGGGTTTGCTAAAAGCGATCGGCGCCAGTTCGGGGACGGTGCGTTTGTTGTTTTTGTCCGAAGCCGTATTGATTGCCCTGATCGGCGCATCCTTCGGTCTTCTGTTGAGTGAAACCATGCTGTGGCTCGCGTCCGGTGCTTATCCCTCCATACCGTTCACCACACCCTGGTGGGCGAAAATCAGTTCTTTGTGCGTGGCGCTGTTTAGCGCGGTGCTGTTTTCCTGGTTGCCCGCGCAGCGTGCGGCCAATCTGGCACCGGTCGATGCTTTGACCACGAGGCGGGGTGGCTGATGCGTTTTGGCGATGTATTCAGGCTTGTGAAGCATTCGATTGAGGCGAGTAGGATGCGCAGTTGGCTAACAGCGCTGGGTATTTCCATCGGGATTGCTTCGGTTGCCTTGTTGACCTCAATAGGCGAGGGTGTTCGCTATTACGTGATGGACAACTTCACCCAGTTCGGGACGCGGATTATTGCCGTGCACCCCGGGAAGACCCTGACCCATGGCATGAGTGGTATGGGCGGCATTTTGAGTACGACCCGGCCGTTGTCGCTCGAAGATTCGGATTCGCTTTACGGTTTGCCTTATGTGGAAGCCATTACACCGGTGGTGCAGGGTGCCGGTACCATGGAGTACAAGGAGCGCTCACGCAAGAGTGATATTCTCGGAACCAATTTTCAGGCGGCGGATGCGTGGAGCTTCAAGGTAAGTGCGGGGCGTTTTCTTCCTGAAGACCAGAGTGGCCATTCGCGACCTTATGTTGTTCTTGGCCACAAAATGAAGCAGGAATTGTTTGGCAACGAAAACGCGCTTGGCAAGTTAATGCGGGTTGGTGGGCAACGTTTTCGAGTGATTGGCGTGATGGAAAAGAAAGGCCAGATGCTGGGCTTTGATCTGGACGACATCGTGTACATTCCTGTGGACAAAGCCTTGCAGATGTTCAACCGTGAAGGTTTGATGGAGATTGATATTGTGTTCTCTGCGGCCACCACAAGCGAGCAAATGAGTGAGATTGTCCGCAAGCACTTGACCGCCCGACACGGTGCAGAGGACTTTACGATTACAACCCAGGACGAGATGCTTTCCAGCCTGGATAGCATACTTTCGGTGTTAACGCTGGGCATTGGTGCGCTCGGTTCTATCTCGTTGTTTGTTGGTGGGGTTGGTATTCTGACCATTATGACGACCACAGTGCTGGAGCGAACCAACGAGATCGGTTTGTTGCGCGCGATGGGTGCAACGCAACGGCAGATTCAGATTTTGTTTTTGAGCGAAGCAACGATTCTTTCCTTTATGGGCGGAATTCTTGGTCTTGCCCTGATGGCCATTATCTTCGCCTTAATGCGTGTTGCTGTGCCTGAGTTGCCGATTGTTCCAAACCCGCTCTATCTGCTGTTTGCGCTTTTTCTTTCTGCACTGGTCGGTCTGGTTGCCGGTTTCGTACCCTCATACCGTGCCGCAATGCTGGACCCGATCGAGGCCTTGCGTGCAGAGTAAAACCTTATAGCTTTCAAAATCCGAGGACACCGGCGCTTTGACTCAAGTTCCGCTCGTTTATCATCCCAATTACTCCTGCCCGTTCCCGGAAAACCACCGGTTCGTGATGTCGAAGTTTGTGCGCTTGCACGACTATTGTCAGACAAAGGGCTTGATTGGCCCTAGTAACCTTTTTCAGCCCACATCAGTCAGCAGGGAGGCGATGGCGCGTGTACACGATGCTGGCTATCTCAACATGCTTTGTGATCATAGTCTTGACCCCTCGGCCTGGCGGCGTATTGGATTGCCTTGGAGCGAGGGCCTGATCGAGCGAACCTTTACTGCGCCCAATGGCACCTTGCTGTCGGCGAGACTAGCCCTGCAACATGGCTTGGCCTGCCACCTCGCGGGCGGGACACATCATGCGCATTATGACTTTGGATCCGGCTTCTGTTTGCTGAATGATTTGGCGTTTACTGCCCGAACCTTAATCAACAGTGGTGAGGTGGATTCACTATTGGTATTTGATCTGGATGTGCATCAGGGCGATGGCACAGCGGCGATGCTCAGTGATGAGACGCGAGCGTTTACCTGCTCGATACACTGCGAGAAGAACTTCCCGTTCCGAAAAAGCATGAGTGATCTGGACATCGGCCTGGACAAGCATCTTAAGGATCAAGCCTACCTAGAGGTTGTTGAAGAGACCTTACACAGCCTTCTCAATCATCAGGCACCAGAACTTGTTTTATACGACGCGGGTGTCGATGTATGGGTGGATGACGAGCTTGGACATCTGGATATCAGTTCGGAGGGCATCAGGCAGCGGGATGAGTTGGTGATCAAAGCCTGTCTGGATCGAGGCATTCCGATAGCAACGGTGATTGGAGGGGGGTACGACCGTGATCATCAACGGCTTGCCCAGCGACACGCCGTCGTGATTGAAACAGCCGCACAATTGTTTGAGTCCAATCTGTCCTAGATTTTCGGGATGTAGAAGATGTGCACAACATGCTACATTGGATGCACCATATCTGCGGAAGCACTACATGACCTTATTGCTTATTTATCTTGCGATCGCCATTGGCGTGTCGTTCCTTTGTTCCATTCTGGAAGCCGTTTTGCTGTCCATCTCCCCCAGCTATGTTGAGAGAGTGACCGCCGAGAAGCCCAAGCTCGCAGGCAAGCTGCGCGAAGTGCGCGACAATCTGGATGAATCTCTTTCGAGCATTCTGATTTTGAATACCTTTGCTCACACCATGGGGGCCGCAGGTGTCGGATCGCAAGCGATGCAGGTATTTGGTGCAGAATGGGAAACCCTGATAGCAGTCCTGCTGACGCTCGCCATTCTCTACTTTTCCGAAATCATTCCGAAAACTCTGGGCGCCACATTCTGGCGACAACTGGCTTTTCCGGCGGCCTATACCATCTCTTGGCTGGTGAAGCTGGTTTACCCGCTGGTTTGGCTGTCGACGCGTCTGACCAAATTGTTCAGTTCGGAAAAAGGGAATGAAATTACCCGGGAAGAGATTATTGCTCTGGCGTCTCTCGGGCATAAAGACGGAAATCTGTTCTCCCAGGAGAATGAGTACCTGTCTAATCTTCTGCGCTTGAGAGAGATCACGACAGAGCAGATTCTGACGCCGCGAAGTGTGGTGCATATGCTTTCGAGTGATACCAGTATTCGGGATGCCTTGAATGACCCTGACACGCGCCAGTTCACCCGCATTCCTGTTTACGGAGAGCATGTTGATGATGTACTTGGCAAGGTCATTCGTGCCGATTTGTATGAAGCAGAGCGCGAGGGCAAGGGCGATGAGAGCATCACACTCGTGATGAAGCCTCTGTTTAGGGTGTCCGACAAATTGCCGGTGCAAAGTCTTCTGGATACGTTTATCAAGAAACAGGCGCACTTGTTTTTGGTGACCGACGAGTTTGGTCAAAACGAAGGCGTTGTCTCGCTTGAAGATGCCATTGAAACGCTTCTTGGACGAGAGATCGTCGATGAAACGGACAAGGTTGAAGATATGCAGGCGTTTGCAAAGGCCAGCCACAGGCAGCGCCTACGCGAAGAAAAAAAGTAAAGCGTGTTGCGCTTTTGCTTTAGGGCTGTCCGGACCTCTGTTCCCGGGCATTCCTGAATTTTTTGTCAAAATCCGTTCTTCAAGCTCCCGCTTGAGCTAGGTCATCTCTGTTCCTGTTCGCCTATTTTATGATCTGTCTGTCTTTCTCGAGTTGTGTCGGTCATGTTGCCGGCATGCTACGTGACTTTTGGCGTTCACTTAAAAGAACAAACAGACAGGGGTTTGCATGCACAGTAAACAGGTGGCAGATAAGACTACCGTCATGATGGATGGTAACGAAGCAGCGGCTCACGTTGCGCACATGACCAATGAGGTCATCGCAATCTACCCGATTACTCCCGCCTCTCCGATGGGCGAACATTCCGATGCCTGGAGTGTGCAGGGCAGAAAGAATATCTGGGGCACGGTGCCATCGGTTGTCGAAATGCAAAGCGAGGGTGGTGCTGCCGGTACGATTCATGGTGCCTTGCAGGCTGGTGCACTGACCACCACGTTTACGGCTTCCCAGGGCTTGCTTTTGATGCTGCCCAATATGTACAAAATTGCCGGCGAACTATCCCCGTTTGTCATGCATGTTTCTACTCGCTCACTCGCAGCTCAGGCATTGTCGATTTTCTGTGATCATAGTGATGTGATGGCTGCGCGTGCGACCGGTTTTGCCATGCTTTGTGCCAATTCAGTGCAGGAAGTGATGGATATGGCCCTGATCTCGCAAGTGGCGAGCTTGCGCGGGCGTGTTCCTGTCGTTCACTTCTTTGATGGTTTTAGAACATCCCATGAGATCGCCAAAGTCGTTCCGGTCGATGAGGAGCTTGCGAGAGCGATGCTCGATGACAAACTTGTGCAGGCACATCGCTCTCGTGCGATGACTCCTGAGCGGCCAAGTATTCGTGGCACCAGTCAAAACCCGGACGTCTACTTCCAGGCGCGGGAAAGTGTGAACCCCTATTACTCCGCCTTTCCTGAGGTTGTTCAGCAAGTGATGGACGAGTTTGCCGGGCTAACCGGACGACAGTACAACTTGTTTGAATATGTCGGCTCTGAACAGGCCAAGAAGCTGATTGTCGTGATGGGCTCCGGCGCAGAGACGGTGGATGAAACCGTTGAAGAACTTCTGTCAGAGGGTGAAGAGGTGGGGGTACTGAAAGTTCGTCTTTACCGCCCTTTGGATAGCGCGCGTTTGGTCGATGCGATGCCTTCCTCCATTGAGAGCATTGCTGTCCTGGATCGAACCAAAGAACCCGGCAGCGATGGTGAGCCATTGTTCAAGGACGTGGTGAGTGCGGTATGCCGGAACATGACAGGAGAGTCTCCACGATTTGTGAAAATGCCGCGGATGATTGCCGGACGCTTTGGTTTGTCATCCAAAGAATTCACGCCGATGATGGTCAGGGCAATTTTTCGGGAGCTTGCCGAAGCGCAGCCAAAACCGGAGTTTACGGTCGGAATACAGGATGATCTAAGTCACTTGAGTCTGGCATACGATGAAGAGCTTGCAGGGGGGCACCCCGACACCTTTCAGGCGGTATTCTACGGACTAGGCTCTGATGGCA